>CAZLRN010000253.1:0-7166 GCA_964561715.1 uncultured Spirochaetales bacterium | reverse complement strand
GATCCCAGGCGACATTTATATCGTTTTGAAAAAGCCCGAGATTGAGACGTCGAGAGCTGATGTACATGACTTCGCCGATATCACCGGATTGAATGAGCTCCTTTATCTTTCTGATCGTTGAAGTATAGATAAAAGTATGTCCGACCATGAGAGTCAGTGAGTTGGCTTGGGCTATATCAATAAGCTCCTGGCACTCTTTGGTCGAAGTAGCCATCGGCTTTTCTATAAAAGTGTGTTTGCCGGCCTTTAAACAGCGCTTGGCAATGGGAAAGTGTGTCCTTACAGGTGTAGCGATGGCCACAGCATCGATACTGTCGTCTTCTACAACATTCGAGACATCAGTCACGGTTTTGATTTCAGGGTAGAGGTTTTTCATATAAGCGAGTCGTTCAAAATCGAGATCACAGACTGTCACTACGCGGCAATTGTCCAGTGCCGAGAAGTTCCTCACCAGGTTTGGACCCCAATACCCACACCCGATAGCCGCGATATTTAGCCTATTCATAACAAGTCCCTCTCTGATTGTTGACTTCGCTGATGTTTCCAACTACTCTCTGAAAAAGCAGACATTTTGAGGAGTTTTCCTTGGATGGTCCGGAAGTCAGTGTTGCTCTAAGCATATCCATTGTATCTGTAGCCATAGCATTTACGTTATTTATTATCTTCTTTGATCCATGGACCGCCCGGCCTCGCCCATTCTACAAAGGCTTCTGGCAGAGGTTATTCCGAAGCATCAAAACGTACGGTAGGAAAATGTTAATCGGCATCGCTGCCATTGCAATCGCCGCGGCCTTGGCAATTCTGATTGTTAAGTTCGGCGGTAGAATAATTTCTCAAATCCATGTCGGCAAGCCCAAATCAGAATCAGCTGTCCAGGTCTCCGTTGATACAAAAGAGGAGGCGAAATCTGCACCAGTCGAAACACAAAAAACCTCACCGATCTCCGATCACACAACTGTGAATTACGTTCGATTGGATCAAATCCCGGCGCAATTCATTGAACAGGCCAAGTCGACGCTTCACGTTCTCTTTGTTCATGGCTCATTCGGAAGCCAGATCACCCTTGGCATGAAATCACTCGTCGACTACAAGGGATCCCTCTATGAGGGTCTCGATCTCAAAGAGCTTTACATCGGAGACGATCAGGAGTATCCGCCAATCGATAGTTGGGAAGATCATGCCAGATCATTTCTCGATGATCCTGCTAACCGCACTGTCAACGTGGTTATATGGTCATGGCGAGATTTGCTCACAATTGCCACGGAATCCGATGTTGACCGCTATCTACAAATCATGGTCGAACTGGAAAAGGCCCATCCTGACATCACTTTCGTCTACATGACCGGCCATGTTGACGGAAAGGGCCTCGAAGGAAACACCCACTTACGCAACGAACAGATCAGGTCATTCTGCAAAGAAAACAATAAGGTCCTCTACGATTTTGCCGACATCGAAAGCTACGATCCTGACGGCAACTACTATCTCGACAAGCGGGTCAACGAAGGCTGCTGGTACGACAGCGACGGCGATTTTTCCCTCGAGACCAATTGGGCCAAGGAGTGGATAAAGAACAATCCGGATCAGTGGTACGAATGCACTTCGCCCCATACCCATCCTCTGAACGCCAACCTGAAAGCCTACGCCGCCTGGTGGCTCTGGGCGAGACTGGCCGGTTGGAACGGCCAGTCGAAGGATTGAGCTTGACCACCTCTACTGCCTCTCTCTTCTGATCGCTTCTTTGATTCTCTTTATATGGCCTCGCCCCGATCCTTTGACCTCGCAGCCTAGCTCCAGGTAGCGGCGTATCTGCTCATCATCGAGAATGCAGAAGCAATCGATTATGGCAAAGGGACCACCAACGGCCTCAAACACCCGCTCCGGATCGAGGTTCCTGTAGGCCGAATGCCTCACGGCAAGCACAATGGCCTTGACCCCCTTCATAGCCTCCCACATGTCTTCTTCGACGCCAAGATCTTTGAGGTGATCCTGTCGCGAGAAAAAACGGCGCTTGCTCTGACCGTTATGGGGGCTCGAATCCTGCTCTTCGAGCTCGATCCAGTGGTCGACATAGGGATCGTGTACCTTTATATTGGCCCCCATTTCAGCCAGTCGCCTGACAATCAGCTCCGATCCGGTGTATCTCGTATCGCCTACGTCCTCTCGATAAGAAATACCTAATAGAAGGACATCAGCCGCCGCGATGGGCTCCCCCATATTACGAAGAGCATCCCGAACCAGCTGGGGAATTTTCAACGCCCTGGTGTCGTTGATATCGATCGCCAGCGAAGTGACCTTGAAGATATCGTCTTCCCACCCCAGGATGTGCTCATAAGCCCAAACACCGAGTCCCCCGTCCTTTGGAAGGCAGTACCCTCCAATACCAGGACCTGGAAAGAGGATGTTCGAGTGGGTAGGCCGGACCTTGATTGCCTCGATGACCTTTTTCAGATCCACGCCGTTGCGTTCTGCGAAAACGGTCCACTCGTCCATGAAGGCCAAAATAGTCGCTCTGTAGCTGTTTTCGATGATTTTCGCCGTCTCTGACTCGATCGGCCTGTCCAGAACCGTTAGTGGATACTCCTTGGTATTCAAGACCTCTTTCAGAAAAGCGACGACTCTTTCGCGGGCCATCTCATTGACGCCGCTGCAGACCCGCCAGAAATCTCTAACCGATCCCACATAGTTCCTGCCGGGCATGACCCTCTCGTAGCTGTGAGCGAGTAGCGGCTCTGAGTCTATCCCGCGTTTCGTAAATTCTCTCCGGATAATCGGGTAAGCGATTTGCTCTGTGGTTCCCGGAGCTACCGTCGTCTCGATGAGTATAAGAGCGCCGGGAGGAGCCATCTCTCCGACGAGCGCGAACGTCTGCTCCAGAGCGAGCATATCGACGGTGCCATCCGCCACATTGCCGAGAGAGTTTTTGATGTAGTCACATTGGACATCGATGACCACGACATCGGCGTATCGCAACGCCTCCTGCACGAAGGTCGCCCGCAGGCTCCCCTTTTCTTTGACGCAACGTTCGATCAGCGTATCTACTTCGGGATCTTCTGATTTGACCGGAGATTTCCCGCTGTTGATAAGCGGAATCTTCCAGTAGCTTCGATTGCTGGGCCTTTGCAGACCTAGCACGAATTTAGCCGGTCGATCTTCATCGTCCGTTGTGTCGGCGATAACGCCGGCCATAACGAGCCCTACGAATCCCAGGCCGATCACGACAACAATTTCCTCGCCATTTTCACTGTGCTCTTTGGCCAAACCCTCTATTAGAGAGACCTCCGAAGAGTATTTCGAGTCGTTTGGAAGTTGGAATTCTCGTCCTTCAGGGCTAAGCGATACCTGCGTCTCGTCCATGTGCTGCTTCCTTCTTACGAGCTTGCACTCAATACGTGCAGAACGCTGAGGGATTCTTCGATAGAAGCTGCGACATACTCTATCTGCTCTTCCGTGAGCTCGGCAAACATGGGAAGCGAGAGAGAATCCCGGGCAAAGGCTTCGGAAACCGGAAGGCTCCCGCTTTCGAAATCCATGTTGCTGTAAGCCTTCTGCAGGTGAACCGGCACGGGATAATGTATGCCGCAGGAAACTCCTCTTTCCTTAAGAGCGTCGAATAGCAGATTTCTCTGCGGCACACGCACAGCGTAGAGATGGTATACATGCCTTCCATAGCCGGCTTCGTAGGGGAGGATGATGCCTTCGACTCCATCGAGCACTTCATTGTAGAGTCGTGCGTTAGCCCTGCGCGCTTCATTCCAGCTCTCGAGATACTTCAACTTCACGCTGAGGACCGCTCCCTGGATTCCGTCCATCCGGCAGTTCCACCCAACAAGATCATGGTAGTATTTTTCTGCCTGGCCGTGATCCCGAAGCATGGCGATTTTCTCGGCGAGCTCTCTATTGTGAGTGACCACGGCTCCTGCTTCGCCGTAAGCGCCGAGATTCTTGCCCGGATAGAAGCTGAAACACCCTGCGTCGCCGGTCGTCCCTGCACGTTTCCCCTTGTATACTGCGCCGTGGGCCTGGCAGGCATCCTCGATTACCAGAAGGCTGTATTTTCGAGCGATCTCGAGGATGGGATCCATGTCCGCCATTTGGCCGCAGAGATGAACGGGAACGATCGCCTTGGTTTTTGGCGTTATGGCATCCTCTATCCACTGTGGATCCATCGTGTAGGTTCTTTCGTCTATGTCGACAAAGACCGGCGTGGCTCCGCAATAGCTTATCGCCTCCGCTGTTGCGATAAACGTGTAGGGAACCGTTATGACTTCGTCACCTGCTCCTACGCCCGCGGCGATGAGAGAGAGCCACAGAGCCTCGGTACCGCTTCCCACCCCGACCGCGTGCTCACATCCGCAAAAGCCGGCGAAATCCTGCTCGAATCGAGCGACAAAGGGACCCCCCGCGAAAGCCGTTTGTTCCATGACCCTGCGGATGGCCTCTTCCACCTCTTCTCTGATAGTACGATACTGAGCCTTGAGATCAACGAACGGAATATTCATTACAGCAGCTTCTCCTCTATTCTCCTGAGCACCCTGGCCGGATTGCCCGCCACAATAGTGTGAGGGGGAACATCCTTTGTAACGACGCTCCCGGCGCCCACAATGGATCCCTGCCCGATCGTGATCCCGCAGAGTACGGTAGCACTGGAACCGATAGAGGCGCCCCTCTTGACCAGGGTGGGGACACACTTCCAATCGTCTTCCGTTTGCAGCCTGCCGTCACCATTGGTGGCGCGGGGGTACCTGTCGTTTATAAACGTCACGTTATGGCCGATGAGCACCTCGTCTTCGACGGTCACCCCCTCGCAGACAAAGGTATGGCTCGAAATCTTGCAGTTCTTTCCTATCTTGGCGCCTTTCTGAATCTCCACAAAATTGCCAATTCTCGTGTTGTCGCCGATCTCGCAGCCGTAAAGATTGACAAAGCCATAGATCTTGACGTTTTTCCCCAGTTTAACGTCAGACGATATGCGATTCATTGAGTCGCGCTTCAATGAGTCCGTCACTTTTTCCGTCTCAGCCAAACAAAAATCTTGAATTCCCTGTTCTTAAGCTTTTTGACAAAGGACTCAATGGCATAGCTCGCCAGCGATGGCAATGTGAGAAGCAGAATCTTGATGTCGAGCCAGAAGGACATCCTTTTGCCGTAGGCTATGTCCAGGCGAATCATCTGCTTGAAGGTGAGCCTGTTCTTGCCGCTTACCTGCCAGAGCCCGGTCAGGCCAGGCAACACATCGAATCGGTGTCTGTGCCAGCGGAGGTATTCCTCCGCCTCATAGGGAATGCAAGGCCTCGGGCCTACGAGGCTCATTTCGCCCTTCAGGATGTTGACAAACTGCGGCAGCTCATCGAGAGCCAGCTTCCTGATGATCCGGCCGCCGAAGATAATCCTTGGATCCTTACCATGATCGAGCTTTTCCATTGGCGTATCCGGGCTCGAGATCAGGTTCTTCAAATGCTTGCGATGCGTGATGGTATCATTATTAAGCTTCATCGTTCGGAACTTGAGAAAGGTGAATTGTTTTCCGCCGCAGCCCACTCTCTTCTGTTTGAACAGCACGGGACCGGGAGAAACAATCCTGATGTATGCAGTAAGGAGGAGAAAGAGCGGAGAGAAGAAAACGAGGCCAACCAGGGAGCCGGCAATATCAAGAGGTCGCTTCCACGGCGGAACCAGCCTTACAAAGGATGATTGTATCTTATCTTTTAAAACGCTCCATTCCCGCTCACCGGGATTCCCATTTTGGCTGGGGTAGCTAAATATCGAGTAGGAAACGGAGACGGACTTGCGTGAAAGGATTTTCTGAATATCCGCTGCTATTTTGACGGCCCCGGCCTCATTGGTAGAGGGAAGCAGTACGCCAACACGATCTCTGTCAAACCACCCGATTTCGTCGGGCAACCGCACCCTATCTATTAAGGCCTGGATTATTGGTTCAGCATACCTCTCAAAAGCTTCGCCATTCTTCTTGTAGAACCCAATCACCGAAAAGACCGAAGCCTCCCTATCGCACCTATCCCGCTCACGCTTGATAACGATTTGAAAATCTGAGATCGAGTGGACCTCAAAAGAGGGTTTCTCTCTTTGCCTGCGCACAGATGACATCAGCTTTTGCCCTCCCTGCTGTTCAAGGTCGTTATCTTGTATCCTTTGTCGAATCGGACAGCCACTCCCTCCTCATTTGTGCGAACGACTTCGCCGTTTACCTTGACTTTGACCTTTTGATGTTCCCCGATTATCGATAGAAGCCGGTCTACAGCCAAAAAAAGATCGAGCTGTACGGGGGTTCCTTCGACGAGGGGAGTCGCTGCTGTGATGTAGGCTCCCGAAGAACATACGTTTTTGGTTCGCGAAGTAAATCGTACGGGATTTCTCGTCTTGTCTTCGACGGTCACGTTGACAAGAAGATTTAGCTCGTAGCGCGGGTTTTTCCTTCTGTCCATGGTTGCTTTTTGACTTTCCAGATTAAATTGTTGGATTGGATCCCGATCAATCGGGACTAAAACGCGGTGTGAGGATACACAGAATAGGCAGGAAAGGAGCTCTTTGGATAAATTCGATCGATTACATCGAGCGCAACTTTTTCAGCGTCCTCTGCGTTGGATCCGAAAAGCAGAACGGCAATATCTGTCGCATTGTACCATCCTGTCTCGTCGCTGCTCCGCACCCGGCTGGCAATGACATCAATGAGCTTTCTGTTTGAAACAGATGAACCGTTTCCGTTTTCTGTCTTGAAAACGATGCAGGAGAATTTATGTCCGTAACGGTCGGCCCGTTGACGCTCTTTCTCGATGATATTTCGGAAATCTTTTTGATTATAAAATGTCGTGGAATTCTTCCATCCGCGAGGCACACCTATCCTCCTTTTAGTGATTACTCCCCTTTGCAAAACAAGCCAGCCCGTTTTGCAAGGGCATCCCTTCCCAAGAGGCCGCCGAAACAGGCTCTCCCAGGTCACTCAGCTCGGAACCCTTCCGCCGCCGACGTGAATATGTAATGGGACCAATATGAAAGTTTCAGTGAAATGGTTAAATCGGAATATGATATGGTTATTTACTTATATTAGAGGCCTCAAAAAATATCCAAACGCATTAGAGATTGACTCATCCCCTAGGTCGTTTTAATACTTTCGTCTAGGCAGAGGTTCTAGAGGTTCTGAGTCGCCC
>CAZLRN010000252.1:0-7181 GCA_964561715.1 uncultured Spirochaetales bacterium | reverse complement strand
GGGTAATTGCCGTCTGCGATAAGAATGCGGGAGCCGTGTACCGCCCGACCGAGAGACTCCAGCATCTCGGGATGGATCAGCTCATATTTCAGCATGTTCTGCTCCTGCTTCGATTCATGTTTGGCGCCAAAGTGCTCAGAGGGGATTCTTCAAAATACCAGATTCTCTCCCGATACGCCAGGATATTCCCCAAAGCCGTGCTACGATTTTTTGCTGACATCGATGCAGATCAGATCACCGGCAAGATTCCTGCAGTATATCTTACCTTTGCATAAAACAGGGTTAGTATAAAAACGCCCTGGCCTTGGTTCATTCTCAGCGACATCGCCGCTTGACAGCTCGGTATATCCAGATGGCTGCGCTTCCGCAATGTGAAGAGTACCAATCTGCTCGAGAATGATGAGTTTGCCGTTTGCTGAAATGAGCTGTACCGGTTTCATTTTCTTTTCCCACATAAGGTTGCCGGTTTCCCACTCAATGCACCGCAAAGTGCCAGGTTTATCGTGTAGCCGTGGAATCCGTAGAGATATCCATCAACAAGAACGCTGTTGTAGATTTGAGTCATCAGGTTCATATTCTGCCATAATATCTTGGGTTCACTTTCTTCGATTTCCAAGATCGCGCACAAAAATGTTGTTGATACAAAAACCTTATTTTCGAACACCACAGGATTAACGCCATAAGGGAGCTCTGCAGGTGTCCAGGTGTGAGACTAGAGCTTGTTCCCTGATTCCAATTCTGCCGAGGTGATTCCGATGCATGTTGCTAACAACAGCCCTTGTTTCCCATTACTACCGTAGATAACGGGCGTACCATAATAATCTCTGTGCGCTATATTTATATGAGGTTCACTTGCCCATACGAGGTCCTCGGTTTTCTTTTTAAGACACAGACCGGAGCTATTTACATTCAGGCACATCATTATTCCTTTGTTACTCAACGCATAAACAGAATTGCCATCGAGGGTGGGCGTCGAATAAGGTTGCTGGGGTTCATCAATCGAGTGCTGCCAGATCTCTGTACCTGTTTCTGCGTCTAGACAGAGCACTTGTACGACCACTACGTGTTTTACGCCCATCGTGTAGAGGTGGTTGTTTCTGATAGCGACATTTGAAAGGCCTTCTCATACGTTAGTTTTCCACAGGACGCGAGGGCCACCGGCGAGGGCTTCGGGATCCCAATCCGTTTCTGTGGAGATACCGTCACCCGTAGGTCCGCGAAAACGTGGCTAGCCTACTTCCTGCTCTTTCTCGCGGCCACCACAACGCTGAATAGCAAAAGAAAGATCAGTGCCCTCAAGGAAAGATAAACAAGCGTCACTGATTTATGTACCATAGCCTTCGCTCCGTTTTCTCTGGCTTGGTCTGTTGTAGAAGAGTTGTGGCAGGGCTGTTGTGCGTACTTCGTTACCTAGGAGCAGTATAAGCCGACTAAGAGATATTGGCAACAAAATAAGTAAGCAATAGAAAACGCTCTGTGGTATACTAAAGTTTAGACACTGGACAATAGGTGTTGTTATGCTAATTTTCGATTTCTTGACTTTTAAAACCTTTCGCCGTATTTTGGGATTTAACCATGGATACCAAACCATTGCAGAACGAAAGCGGCCAATCGAGAGTTGGAACGCAGAGACATGAACCGGCTTCGGTATTTGATCCCGCCATCAAAGAGGGCGTGGAGCGCCTTGTTGATAACATCAAGAGCGTCATCTACATCGGCACCAGGAAGCTCGAGTATATCATCGCAGCCAAAATTGCGGGTGGACACGTCATGCTCGCCGACGCGCATGGCGTCGGAAAGACCTCGCTGGCCAGAGCGCTGGCCGGCTCGATTGAATGGGATGAGGGTGAAGTTTCCCCGGATGGGGTCCATATAGAGGCCTTTAACAGGATCCAGTGCACAGTGGATCTGCTTCCGCAGGACATTCTTGGCTTTACTCGTCTCGATGGCTCGGGCAGCCAATTCATATTCAACAAGGGCCCCATTTTTGCTCACTTTGTGCTCTGTGACGAGATCAACCTTCTGACCCCAAAAACCCAGGGCAGTTTCTTCCAGGCCATGGAGGAACAGACGGTCACCATCGAAGGCAACACCTATTACCTCTCCGATCCCTTTTTCATCATAGCTACGATGAACCTCAAGGGAGCCCATCTGTTCCCCCTTCCGGCTCCTCAGCTGGATCGGTTTATGATTCAGCTATCCATTGGCTATCCCGACCCTCAGGACGAGGCTGCAATCATCAAACAGCATGGCCGAGACGACGCATGGGATAACTTTAAGCCTGTGATATCCTCTCGTGAACTTCTTCAATGGCAGAAGAGGGTCGACGATGTATCGATCCACAGCGACATTGTCGACTATATCGTTGAGTGTGTGAGACAGACACGATACCACCCGGATGTCCTAATGGGAGCGAGCCCACGAACGGGGGTCAAGGTTTCCAGGTTGGCACGATCACTCGCGCTGATCCGCGGCTTGGACTATGTATCAATCGATATGATCAAAGAGATCTTTTTAACAGCGGTCTCCCATCGATTGGTCATGCAGGATCCTGATCAGTCCTCCAGTATTATTCTGGAGTCGATCCTGGATTCCGTGCCTGTTGACGCTGCAAAGAGAAAGGCACTCAAGAGCCGGACGAGGGACGAAGCGATGGAGAGAAAGCTCGCTTCGACCGGGACAGCTCAACCATTGCAGGAGAAGGCCGTAATGGAAAGAGCGGTCCGTTACGGCGGATCTGAAAAATCAGTCCCAGACGCCTAGAAGAGCGTCGGAATCATAGATAGATGAGGCACTCTGGTACTGGCAGTCAAAACGTTTCGAGAATGCAGAAACTGCTAGGTAGTGTCACGCGTCGCTTTGGCGGTGCGTCGAAGAGAAACCAAGCCTTTCAATGGCTGAAGCGGATTGCTTTTTACTATCCCTTCACCTTGCCAGGCACGCTGCTCTTTTTTACAGCTCTGTACCTGATCGGCAAGGCTTTTGCTACACAGAATCCATACGGATTTTTGCTGTCGGTAGTTGCCCTAGCGGCCCTAGCTATATTTGCCGGAATCTCTCGCGCTCAAGCCAGCCGTTTTAGGAATACACCAGTGGAGTGGGAATCGACGATTCCTCTCTACGCGGCAAGTCCCGGCCTAGAGCACTTTATCTACCTGGAGAACATTCGAGCCCTTCCCTTCTTTCGAATCCATTTCACGCTTACTGGAAAAATGCAAGTGGGCCGTGGCGCCTCTATGTATCCCCATCGGGAGGTTTCCTCGCGGGGCGGTGAGCGAGTCGGTATTCCGCTCCACTTTCCCCTATGCGGTGTTTTCGAAGCGCGGGGTCGTTTTACGGTCCAGGATGCATTTGGTCTGACCCGCGCCCGATTCGGCGACACCTTAGAGCGTACCATCACGGTGCGGCCGGCGCTTTTACAGGAGAGGGTGTTCCCTACCGTCGAGGCGCTGGATGGGATGGAGGAAAAGAGCAAGTTCAAGCAGTCCGATATTGAACGCTATTTTATGAGAGAGTATATCCCCGGCGATCGGATTAGAGACATAAACTGGAAGGCTTCGAGTCGTTTTTCAGAGCTTGTGACCCGGATATCGCCGGTGACGCAGGAGAAGACGCGGATCCTTTCCATCTTTTTCCGACCGGTGCGCAAGAAGAGCCGAGAGACCGCCACATCGGTTGCCCATCTCAACTATATCAAGAGCTGGCTTCTTCTCTTTCTTAAAACAGTCAAGCAGGTCCACCCCGAATATCAGTTCAATTTGATCGTCGGCAGCGAAAGCACTTTTTTGGAAACCGAAGAGGATATCGATCAGTTCGGCTTAGATCTGAGCTCTCTCTTCTTCCGCTATTCCGCAGCCGAGTTCGGTGCAAGCTTGGCCGCAGAGGTGTCAGGGGATGCCTTCGTGTTCACGACACCTTACGACGCCTCGCTATTGCCTTTTTTGGGCGGCTTTGCCGGAAGCCGTGTCTTTCTCTTCAGAACCGTACCGCCTGATCCTAAATCATCGGAGGCGCCGAGAAAGATCACTTTGTTCGCTGGGCATTCATCGGTTTTGGTTTTCGGAGCCTGGGCCTTCGTAACGGAGCGGAGGCTGCAAAATCCAAGCCTTTCACCGGAGCAGAGAAGTTACCTGCTCGAAGAATCCCTGGATGTTCAACTGGCATAGGAGGAATTTATGATTTTTCTGTTCTTCACCCGGTTGGCGCTTTATTTGCTTGCCTTTTCCCTTCCGGTGTTTCATCCGGCAGTTGTTGTATCTTACGATGTTACGGGTTGGTGGCTCTTTTATGTGCTCATCCCGGCCGAAATGGGACTGGCGTTTTTCCTGTCCCCGCCCCGCTTGGGTTGGAGGACATGGCTCATCGTCGCGGGACTCTTGATCTTTTTCTCCGTTGTCTTTGTATCCGGATTTGGTTCCGTGGCGCTGATTTTCTTGGGAGGCGGCGTTGTTGCTTTTCTCTCGACGGTGCTTGTGTTTAAAACCGGCGGTAGAGGAAGAGCGGTAGCCACTCTCGAGGTCTTTGCGCTGGGAATACTCTACTACAAGATGCTCTCCTTCTCCCGCGCCAGCGAGGAAGTTGCCCGGCAAAGCTCCGGCATCACCCAGGTAATTCTCTTTCTCGCGATGGGAGCCTTTCTTCTTCATAGCCTCTTAGTGTACTTTGCTTCCTTTCAGGGGGGGCCCTTCGAGAAAACCCAGAGCGGTGCCCCCAAGAAGTACCGCAGGGAGCTGGCGCTCTTTTTCGCTCTCATCGTACCCATTGCACTCCTGCTGGCTCTGCTGATGCCCCCAGGATTTGTCAGCCATTCAATCGTGATGAACCGCCTCAAAGACGAGCCCGATCCCGATCTCATTCCTCTGGATCAGTACTCCGATGGTTTTCCCGGTGGGAATCTCTTATCAGAAAGGCGGGGAGAAGAAGGCCGACAAGGCCGGGGCCAAGGAGAGGGGCAAGACGGCCAGGATGGCGAAGAGGGCCAGGGCGAGGCTCGACTGGAGGGGTGGCCCAGCGACCGTTGGGGCGATCAGCGGATGGGGCAGGGCCAGGGTGGGGAGCAGAGGCAGCGCGCCGTGATGGTTGTCGCAAGCAAACGCGACCCGGTCTACGCGGCCGAGGGCTATTTCGGCGGATTCGATCCTGATCGAGGATTCATCTACTCTGAAGAGGAATCTCTCAATGAACTGACGTTCATTCGTTTGCTCGAGACCTGGCAAAACCAGGATTATGCACCGGATGAGAAAAGAGAAGGACAGGAGATTTTTTTCTTCTCGACGATTCCCGATCGGGTGCTGGCTTATCGACCCCGATCGGTCGAGCCTACGATCCTCAACAGGCAGTACTTTCCCTTTAGCTACTCTTACACCTCCGTGTCGGATATGACGACTTCTTCTCCCTACGACTGGATTTTGATCGAAGATCTGTCCGATCAGGAGAGGGAGGATTTGGCGGAGTATCTCGAGATTCCTCTGCACGAGGAAGACCGCGTGCGCTTCGAAGGCTATCTGAGCGGTCTGCTGAGGGAGAAGCAGCTCTACTTCGACAAGATCAGGGCGATTCTGCAGGGTTTTTCGGAGTATCAGTACGAGATCGGCTTTGATGATGATGTATCGGTCGACAAGATGGAGCGGTTTCTCTTCGAAACGAAAAATGGTGACTGCACCGAGTTCTCGAACACAACAGCGATACTGGCGCGCCTTGCAGGAATCCCGGCACGGGTGGTGACCGGGTACCTGGCGAGCCGGGAGCTGCAGACTAATGCCCATCTGCGAGGCCTCCTGGTGCTGCAGGACGCCATCGAGCCACTACGGAAGTACTCCCTGGATGAGCTTTATCTCGTTACCACGGCTCACAGACATTCCTGGGTTCAGGTATATATGCCTCGGTACGGATGGATCGATCTGGAGACAACCGCGACCGCGCTTCCGCCGATGGGCAGCGGGGATCCTAATTCCATGAACGTTGTCATCCCCATCATTCAAGGAAACGAAGGGCCGGTTCCGACCTTCCAGTTCCCGTGGCGCCTTGCTTTACGGGCTTTGGTCGGCATTGTTCTCTTTGGGGTTGTTGGCGCCTACGTGTTGCGCTATGGGCGAGAGGTGTACCTAACCTTTGTTTCGAAATCAGAGGGTGTTCAGGCTCTTAGAGCGCTGCAGGGCATGCTGCTTATGCGGCTGGCCGCGGAGGGTTATTCGATCAAGGCTCCTTCCCAGACCATATCGGAATACTCGGGGAGCTATCCCGAATTGAGTGGTTTTGCCTCTCTCTACACGAGACTCAGGTATCGCGAGAGATTCGAGCCGGGTGAAAAGGACAAGGCTTGGAGCGAGCTACGTCACGCATCTCAGAAGATTCTTACAGAAAGCCGGAAGAAGGGATTTAGGGGCCTTCTCAAACGCATTTTTAGCCTCAAGGGTCTCTACTATTTGTGAGAGCTGATAACTATGAGAGCTGAAAAACTTGTGAGTCGCAGTGGAGGCATGCTCAAGCGCTTTCTCGTAGTCCTGGTGGCGGCTGTAGCGGTGCCGTCGGTTTTATTTCTCACAGGTTGCGGCCATAAGCAGGACTGGGTTATGTTTCGCGGCGAGCAGGGGAGGGGATACACCTCGAACACCGTGTTTCCGCCTCTGGCCGTCAAATGGAAGCTCAGGCTGCAGATTGACAACAAAGCCACTCTTTCTTTCAATCCGCCGGTGGTTCTCGATGGCACAATCTACTTTGGGTCAACGGACGGTAATTTCTATGCCCTGGATATCGAGAGCGGTTATATGCGTTGGGTCTTCAAGTCAGAAGGCGCCATCAATTCTGTGCCTTTTGCGGATGAGAACAACGTCTATTTCGGATCCAATGACGGAAAGGTCTATGCTCTCGCCCGCGAAGATGGGACGGAGCTCTGGTCATTTGATACCGGACATACGGTGCAGTCTACCGTTGCTCGATACGAGGATTGGATTGTTTTCACGAGCGATGTGGGAGCCACTTACTTTCTCTCCGTCCAGGGAGAAGAAAAATTCCACATACCGAACCCTGTCTGGCTCTACCACACCTTTCAGGTATACGAGGACGTGATGTATTTCGCTCCAGGTCCGGTATCGAATCCCGTCAGCTTCGGCGCGTACGATCTTGACCAGCGGGGTTATCTCTGGATCGTCGATGCATCGAGGGATGGAGCCACCTGGTAC
>CAZLRN010000251.1:0-7225 GCA_964561715.1 uncultured Spirochaetales bacterium | reverse complement strand
GCCCCTTGTCGCGGTCTCATTCCTCACAGCGCTTTTCTGCTACGTCCGATTCAGCTCCAGGGATGGAAGGCTCTGGATCGAACCTAGGCAGTTGGTTTTTGCTCTAGCTGCCCTGACTGTATCCGTAGCCCTGATATTGACCTTAGGAGAGATAAAGGTTTCCGAGTTCAAGGGCGTCAGTTATGCCCGCAAATTTCCCGACTCGCACCTAGACTACCGTTCCTACAGCCCCCTGGGCGAAATGCATGTCTATTCCAGCTCTTACTTCCATTTTGCACCGGGATTGAGTGACGTGGCGGCTCTGAATCTTGATGAGATGCCGAAGAACGCCTTCAAAGGCCTCTACATCGACGGAGGCGGTCCAATCGGCATTATGAGGAAGCTCAGCGGAGTGGAGAGGGGCTATATCGATTTTCTCCCTATGTCAGCACCTTATCTGCTTCTCGAGAAGCCCCGCGTTCTTCTGGTCAAGTTGGGTGGCGGAATTAGTGCCTTCACAGCGCTTCACCACGGAGCAGAGGCGGTTCACATTCTCGAATCTAACCCAGATCTAATCCATCTCCTGGGGCAGGTGCCGGAGTTCGTCGAGTATAACGGCGGATTGCTCAACGATCAGCGAGTCAAGATCATCGAGGGTGAGCCCAGATCTTACACTGCTCGATCCGACAAAAGTTATGATCTCGTGGAGATCAGCCTTATCGATTCTGTTGGTCTCTCCCAGGCCGGTGGTTATCCTGTTGATGAGAACTATACCTACACCGTGGAGGCCATTTCGGACTACATGAAGTGCCTCGATGACGACGGAATCCTTTCCATTACGGTCTGGAACAAGCTCTCGCCGCCTCGAAACGTGCCAAAGCTTTTGAGCACCGTGATTGGGTCTCTGATGCGACAGGGAATGGAGACCCCCGAGAACCACGTGTTCGTTTTTAATCTTCTGCTCTCGACGGCGACGGTCCTGGTCAAGAACTCGGACTTTACGGCTCATGAGATCGAGACGCTACGGGATTTCTGCCGCAAAATGTCCTTCGAGGTTAGCTACTATCCTGCCATGCCGGACAAGGACAAGGATTTCGAGGCCATTCTTGGTAATTATTGGAAACTCTACTCCAGTCCATCCTCTAAAAGTCGGACCCGGGCGGCCGACGATACGGCCGGACCAGTCAATCTCCTGCCTCAGGATCTCTATCACTTCTCCCTCAAGTGGCTCCTCTCGGGGAGGAAGGAAGAGCTTTTCCGTGATTATGTCTTCGATATCAGGCCGGCGACGGACAGCAGGCCCTACTACACCGCGTATCTCAAGCCTCTCACGGTGGGTATGTTTCTCGACCAGATCGGGGAAATCTCAGAAGAGTGGGGCTATCTCCTGCTCCTGGCAACCTTAGGGATTTCCGTTCTCTTTGGTCTCTTCATTGTTCTCATACCCGTCATGGGTCGATGGAAGGATCTCTTCAGGGGAAAGAGAGGTACCCTCGGCATTATCGTTTATTATGCCTGTTTGGGTATGGGCTATATGCTCGTCGAAATATTTCTCATCCAGAGATTCGTTTATTTCCTGGCGGATCCGATTTTTTCCGCCTCCATTGTTATCACGAGCATGCTGATTATCTCCGGTTTGGGCAGCCTCTACGCTTCGCGATATGCGGATCGAGCTTTCATTGTGCGAATTGCCGTGGCAGGAATAGTGGCGAGCCTTCTCTTCTACATCTTTGCTCTCTCTCCACTCATCAATGCCCTGATAGGACTGCCCCTGGCAGTCAAACTGTTTGTGGCAGTTCTGTTCATTGCGCCGGCTGCCTTCTTTATGGGCATGCCCTTTCCTTCGGGCCTCTCATCCCTCGAGTCGAGCAGACCGAGGCTTCTTCCGTGGGCTTTGGGAATGAACGGCGCCCTTTCTGTAACAGGTGCAGTGGCGGCCAAGCTCATATCCATTTCTTACGGCTTTGCCGCGGTATTGACTCTTGTTATCGTGCTGTATGTTATAGTGGCACTGGTATACAAGACAAACGAACAGCCTGCAGAGGAGTGAAATGAAGGTAAAAGAGTGGGCTGAGACCATTCGTCAATCCGTGGGGAGGGTATTCTTCGGAAAGAGCGAGACTATCGAGAAGCTTCTCGTGACTCTGCTGTGTCGTGGACACGCCCTATTAGAGGATGTGCCAGGCGTCGGCAAAACAATCCTGGCCCGCGCGCTGGCCAGCAGTTTGGGGGGAGAGTTTCGGAGGATTCAGTGCACCCCCGATCTTTTGCCTGCAGACGTGCTCGGCGTCTCGGTGTACAATCCTAAATCTGGGGAGTTCAACTTCAGGGAAGGTCCGATTCTCACAAATATTCTTCTGGTAGACGAGATCAATAGGGCGACACCCCGAACGCAATCGGCGCTTCTCGAGGCGATGGCGGAGAATCAGATCAGTGTCGACGGGAACAGGATCCCATTGCCGGATCCCTTCTTTCTCATCGCCACTGAAAATCCAGTGGAGTTCGAAGGCACCTTTCCTCTTCCGGAGGCTCAGAAGGACCGCTTTTTTATGGTTCTCAAGATCGGCTATCCTTCTAGGGAGGCTGAAGAGGAGATTTTGGAAAGTCAAAGGCGCATCACCCATCCTGTTACGGACGTTAAGCCCGTTACGGAACTGCAGACCCTTTTGGAGATGCAGAAACAGCTCCTGGAGGTGCATGTCGACAACGATCTGAGAAGCTACCTTCTGACTATTACGGAGCAGACTAGAGAGGACAGCCGTCTATTGCTGGGTGTATCGCCGCGAGGCTCACTGGCTCTCTATCGCGGATCTCAAGCCCTCGCAGCGATTCGCGGCCGTAACTATGTCATACCGGAGGACATCAAGGAGCTGGCTCTTCCCATCTTCTCCAAAAGGATTATTGTCAAGTCTGAGCATTCGATAAGGGGCCTTACCGAAGAGAGGGCCATCTCTGAAATTCTCGATCGCGTAGATGTTCCCGTTTTGAAGGGCGGCATTTGAGCAGGAATCTGGCATTTTTCCTCATCTTTATTCTTGTCTTTTTTGTGATCTTTTTCCCGAGTTGGATTATACAGGCTGTTGCGCTTCTGCTCTTTCTCACCCTCGTCCTCTCCTATCTCTACGCCAGTATTGGCTATTCCTATGTAGTAGCGGTGCGAAGGGATCAGATGCTCAGAGCACATCGGCTTCAGCAGCTGGAGGTGAGGATCGATCTGGAGAACCGATCTTTCCTGCCCATTCATTTTGTTTTTGCACAGGACATTCCTGGCGCTCTCTTTGCCGAAAAATCGCCCAGCTTTTTCCTTAGCCTCGGTCCCTGGGAGAGGAGGAGGCTCAGCTACAGGATCGAGAGCAGAGAAAGGGGGGATTACGAGGTAGGCCCGTTCAGTATCAGAGGCTCAGACCCTTTGGGCCTATTTCCCTGGGAGAAGCAGTGCGGGGGGATCACAAAGGTCATTATCTATCCGAGAGTTCTCTCGCTGGAGCTGATGCACAAGGAGGGGCTGCCCGCAGGGAACATCAAGAGTGAGAACAGAATCTACGAGGATATCACCCGCTACAGGTCACTGAAAGAATACATTCCGGGCGACGATACACGGAGAATCAATTGGAAGGTTTCCGCCCGGCTCGGTGGCCTTTACTGTATGGAATACCTCCCAGCGTTCTCCTTTCCCGTTTTGATTTTGCTCAACCTTACGACAGATGATTATCCGGTCAAATACCGTTCCCACTGGATCGAACGCGCTATAGAGGTTGCGGCATCACTCTGCTACTATTTTATCGGGATGGGACAGGAGGTAGGTCTGGTAACCTCCGGCGTTCTGCCCCTGAACCGGGAGGAGGCGGAAGCCCCGCTGTCGAGCTATCATTCTGTCTCCATCAGAAGCAGCTACGGTCATGCCGTTACCCTTCTCGAATGTCTTGCGCGAATTCGAAAAGGTTCAGTGGATTTCACGCAGCTGGTTTTCACGGGCGGGACTCGAATTCCAATGGGAACCAGGATACCTGTCGTCAGTCCACCGCTCAAAATGGAGCAGATCGCCTTTCTTGAGATGGTAAAACGCAAGGGTTATAATGTCGAGCTCTTTCAGATAGCCCATTCTCCGGAGCACAGATTTGCCAGCCGCAGGTTTCCCTGTCACCAGATAAAGGATTACGGGGAGGAGCTCCTTGAGGAAAGACTGGTATCTATCATTTAACCGAACGACGCTTCATCCTTTGCTCTCGCTTCTCATACCCTTTTTCTTCCTGCTGTCTCTCTCCGAGATCATAAGCACCATCTTTGGGTCAGCTTTCAATATCCCTCCGGTCTTCTATCTAGTCCTCCTCGTTATTGGGTTGGAAGAGGTAATCGTAGGTAACATTCTCTACAAGGAAAAAATCGGAGGCTTGGAGCGGCTCAGAGAGGTTGTTTACATTCTGATCTGTGTCTTCATCGTGCTGCTGCTTCTGCAGAGAGGTAGTCTGAGCCAGCGTTTGGAGGCGCTTCAGAGCATCCTCAATATCTATATCGTAGCCTGTGTGCTTCTTCAGTGGAGCCTGACGGCAAAGGTGCATTCGAGCCTGCGCAATCGCGAGATTCTACTCGCAGCTTTGAACGAGAAGCGAGGCGACAATCTGAAGCGTGCCCTTCGGGAAAGCTCGGAACTGGCTGGAATGGCGCTTTCAAACCTCAAGCAGGTAAAGCGCATCATTATTACCTTTCAGCTGGTGGTTTTTTGCCTGATTTTAGGACTCTTTGCCTTTGGTGTAAAAAATGGTTCGCTTCTTGTCGTAACAGTGCTTTCCCATGCTCTCGTTGGGATCGTTTTTACTTTCATCTTGAACAACGCCATTCAAGATCAGTTTCTCTTCGGCGAAGGGGTATTCGTCGATTCGACTTTTCAGAGACGCCGGTTCATCTACGCCTCTCTCGTTATTTTGCTGGTGATGGTTTTGGTTTTCTCACTGGCGCGGCAGAGCTCGATTCTGCCCCTCTCGATTTTTCAGCCCTTTTTGGATTGGCTCGCCGGATTGTTTTCGCCGAAGGGGCGGAATGCCATTCGGCTTCCCAAAACAGGGGGACAATCGAACCGGATGGATATGTCGAGATTGCTCGAAATGCTGCCTCAGAAACCTAGCATCATCGTCGAGATTCTCCGCATCTTTTTCGCCGTTTTGGGAAGGATCATTCTTCTGGGAATTGGTATCCTCTTTCTCTTTTTTCTCTTCTCTCCCCTTTTTTCGAGATACTTTAAAGCGGTGCTGAGGAGATTGCACCCCATAATGACTCTCTGGAGAAAGCTGCAGGCCTTGAGCCTCTATGTCGTCGGGCTAATGAGAGATCTTTTAAATTGGATTCGGAATCCACGCAAGGAAAGGTTGAAATTTGGAAGACAGGATAGAACTTCAAAACGATGGAGGCGGCTCAAGATAAGAAAGCGAAGCCTCTTTAAGCGTATTGAGGTTGGCAGAATATTGAAAGCGTTCATGCAGCTCATTCGGTGGGCAAAGAGAAGAGGGATTGACTATAAGTCCCACATCGCTCCGCTTGAGTATGCAGCCCTAATTTCTGAAAAATTCCCCAACCGCCGGGATCTTCTCGAAGAATCAATGGAGATCATGGATGAGGCTCTCTTTTCGCCCTCTGTTATACCGCGCCAGAAGTTTAAGAGATACCTCAATCTGATTAAGCTGATAATGAAGGGAGAGAGAAGAGCAATCTAAAGTCCAGATATGATGAAAATTGCTGGCGTTTGTGAGAAAACCGCACTAGAGATCTTTTTCGATTTCCTGTATTTGGTCCCTGAGCTTAGCAGCTTCTTCGTAGTCTTCGTCATCCACGGCCTTACTCAATCGCTCTTTGAGCTGTTTCAGCTCCTCTTCCTTGTTCGAGCGGAGAGTTTCTGCTGAATTGGAAATGATATTGACTGACACGCCGGCTTCGTCGACAACGTGTTCATCGATGTAGATGGGGCATTTTATCCTGACAGCTAGGGCGATGCAGTCGGAGGATCTGGAATCAACGCTGAGGTCTTTTCCATTCACGCTTAAGACGAGACGAGCGTAAAAGGTTCCCTCCTTCAGCTCCGTAATTTCGACGCGGCTGACCGATGCGTTGAGGTGTTTGATTACAGAAAGCAGGAGGTCGTGGGTCATCGGTCTGGGCATCGTATGATTTGCCATACCAATCATGATGGACTGCGCCTCGGGTTGGCCTATAATAATTGGCACCGCGATATCCGATCCCACTGGTCGGATCAAAACGGCATTTCCCTCCTCGGCGCGCGCCACAGTCCAAACCTCGGCTGGGACTAGCATTGCATCCCCCTAGCCCTAATAATAGGTAAAAGATTGTCTATGATCAACATTGCCCCCTATTAGCGGGTCTGGCGGTTTCGATCGATTGTAGCCATGAGCTCCTTATCCGACAGCTTGAGCCCGGCAACACCGCAATCCATAGCTGCCCGTGCCGTGGCTTCGGCGACCTTTCGTCCCACTTCACGATCAAGGACTGGGGGTACGACAATCTCTTTTTTACGCTCCTGCTCCGATACCATGTCAGCGATAGCTATGGCCGCCGCAATTTTCATCTTTTCGTTAATTTCCGTGGCTCTCACGTCCAGTGCGCCCCGAAAGACACCCGGGAAGGCGAGCACATTGTTGATTTGATTCGGAAAATCGCTTCGCCCAGTGGCTACGATCCGGGCTCCCCCTTTATAAGCTTCGTCCGGAAAAATTTCTGGTACGGGATTTGCCATCGCCATTATGATCGGATCCCGATTCATACTTCGAACCATCTCCTCGCTGACGACTCCCGGCGCGGATACGCCGATAAAGATATCACATCCCTTCAAAGCGTCGGCGAGCAGTCCGGTCTTGCCCTCCGGATTGGTCATTCGAGCCATTTCGATTTTAAAGGCATTCAGATCGTCTCTCTCAGTCGACACGATTCCTCTGGAATCACAGAGAATGATATTAGTGATGCCCCAGTCGAGAAGGATACGCGCTATCGCTATTCCCGCGGCACCTGACCCATTGATGACGATCCTTGTCTCGTCTTTTTTATGGCCTGTTATTCTCTGTGCATTGATGAGAGCCGCCAGGGTCACAATAGCGGTTCCATGCTGATCATCGTGAAAGACGGGTATCGAGAGTCGTCTACGGAGCTCCTCCTCGATGTAGAAACATCGAGGTGCCGAGATATCCTCCAGGTTGATACCTCCCAGCCCGGGACACAGCACAGTAGCTGTTCGAACCAATTA
>CAZLRN010000250.1:3284-7232 GCA_964561715.1 uncultured Spirochaetales bacterium | reverse complement strand
CCCGCATATCACGACACACGCTCCCGCTCCGTGAAAACGCTGGGCAAGAGCCAGGCCTATCCCCGTTCCGCCGCCGGTTATGAGAGCTGTTTTGTTCTCAAGTTGTGCCATAGGAACCTCCTCCACAGGGTAATCGGCTCATATTAACCGCGTCTTCGTCTCCAGTCTATAGCTTCAGGCTTGACAAATGACCACGACATAGATAGGAAAGAGGAACATGCGACTCAAGCTGATAGCCTGTGATGTCTCTCTGGAAGGCAGCCTCGACCTGCTCCGAGCGTCACATGGCCCGCGCCGCGGGGCTCGGAACCTTCGGGCTTTGCGGTAGGCGATGTGAAGCGGATCGGAGACTGATTATTGGAGACTGATTCATGAAACCTTTTCGATACATAGCTCCCTCTTCCGTCAATGAAGCGCTGTCACTCTTAGCCGAAACAAAGGCTCGCCCGCTGGCTGGAGGAACCGACCTCTTGGTGCAGCTACGCCGCGGTCAGATCAAACTGGATCTGGTCGTGGACGTCAAACGGATCCCTGAGCTTGGCCGCATCTCCTGCGATTGCGAGGCAGGACTGACCATAGGGGCGGCCGCAAGCTGCGCAAGCCTGCGCGCGCATTCCGACCTGCAAAGGACATACCCGGCACTAGTCGATGCGGCCTCTGTTATCGGCGGAACGGCGATACAGCATCGAGCCACTTTTGGAGGTAATCTCTGCAACGCCGCGCCGAGCGGCGATTCCATCCCTGCGATGATCGTTCTAAAGGGGGACTGCATAATCGTCGGGCCGGGAGGCACCCGCTCCGTGCCGGTCGAAGAGTTCTGCGTCAGTCCAGGCGAAACCCAGCTCAAAAGAGGTGAGATGTTGAGTTCCATTCGCTTTCCCTCTCCGCCACCTGGTTCTGGAAGCTGCTACCTCCGTTTTACGCCTCGGCGGGAGATGGATATTGCCGTTGTAGGGGCAGGTGCTTGGATTCTGCTGGATCGAAGCCGCACTAAGATTCTGGACGCTCGAATTGCCCTTGGCGCAGTCGCGACCACTCCCCTGCTGGTTCTGCAAGCCGGCAGCCATCTGCTGGGTAAGGAGGTCACTGCGGAGTCGGGTGCCGATGCTGAGTTTGCCGAAGCGGCAAAAATCGCTCAGGAGGCAGCCAGACCCATCACTGACGTCCGGGGAACGGCATCCTTCCGCCGTCATCTAGTGGGGGTGTTGGTCAAACGGGTTTTGAGCGAGGCCTTAAAACGAGCAAAAAAGGCCGGCTAAAGGAGCGCCCGTTGAGTAATCAAGTAAGAGTCAGCGCCACAGTCAACAGTGAGAAAGTGGAGTTTCTCTGTGAGCCGCATCAGAGCTTGCTGGAGTGCCTGAGGGATATATTGGGTCTCACCGGCACCAAGGCGGGCTGCAACGACGGGAACTGCGGCGCCTGCAGCGTTTTGATGAACGGGCAGCTTGTAAACTCCTGCCTTGTGCTCGGCGTGGAGATCGAAGGCCAGGAGGTAGAGACTGTGGAGGGCCTTGCTGACTGGCGTGGCCTCCATCCGCTTCAGCGAGCTTTTATTGAAGAGCAGGCCCTGCAGTGTGGTTATTGCACCCCCGGAGTTTTGATCGCTGCCAAGGCTCTGCTCGACCGCGACCAGAATCCCAGCGAGAAACGGATCCGCGACTGGTTGGCCGGAAACCTCTGCCGCTGCACCGGCTACGACAAAATTGTGAGGGCCGTGCAAACTGCAGCAAGACTGCTCACCCAGCCTGACTTGGAGTCCGTTTCAGCCATAGAAGAGCCTCGCAAGAATGTCCAGACGAATGTCCGGACAGATGGGGTCGAAGAGTTTTCTGTTATCGGAACGCAGCCGCCCCGCTACGACGCCATAGATAAAGTAACCGGTAGAGCGATCTTTGGAGCCGATATTGAGCTGCCTGGGCTTTTGCATGGCCAGGTGCTCCGCAGCCCCCATGCCCATGCCCGCATCCTTTCGATCGATACGAGCCGTGCCGAGGCTCTCGATGGAGTCCGCGCAGTGGTGACCGCAAAAGATCTGCCAAAGGCACGAGAGCGGGTTGTGAGATTGGGTGAGAGCTCTGCGAATATAAAGTACCTCCGCGACAACACCCTGGCGGGGGATAAGGTCCTCTATGCCGGTCAGGCCATAGCGGCCGTGGCGGCGAGTTCAGTGCATGTTGCCGAGCAGGCAATACAGCTCATTGCGGTGGAATACGAGGTCTACCCCGCGGTGATGGATGTGCTGGAGGCGATGAAGGACACTTCGCCCCTGCTTCACGAAGACCTCTTCACCGGGTCACTGGCCGGGAGGAGCAAAAATCCCAGCAATGTGGTCGACCATATACAGCATGTCAAAGGTGATCCGCAAAAGGGCTTCGCCGAAGCCGATATTGTTCTGCAGCGTGAGTTTCATTCGGCGACGGTGCATCCAAGCTACATCGAACCGCACGCCGCCACCGCTGTTTGGAGTCCGGAAGAAGTACTGACCGTTTACACGACTACGCAGGGCGCCTTCTCGATTCGCGATCAAATCGCCGAGCTGCTGAGGCATCCCATGTCTAAAATCTGTGTCATCCCCACTGAGATCGGTGGCGGCTTTGGTGGAAAAAATCGAACCACAGTAGAAGTCCTGGCTGCTCTGCTCTCTCGCAAGAGCAACCGCCCGGTCAAGATGGTGATGGACCGGACGGAGGAGTTCACCAGTACCGGGCCTGCTCCGGGCGCCGCTATCAAGATAAAGATGGGGGCCAAACTGACGGGCAAGATCACAGCTGTAAAGGCGGAGCTGTACTATGAAGCAGGCGCTTATCCGGAGATGGAGGCAGGGCTGGCTGCAGGCATGGTTTTTGCTCCGTACGAGATTCCGCACGGACAGATCGATGCTTACGATATTGTGGTCAACAAACCCAAAACCACTACGTATCGTGCACCATCCCTTCCTCAGGCGGTATTTGCCTGTGAACAGATCATTGACGAGGTCGCAGAAAAAGTTGGCATAGATCCCTTGGAGCTTCGGCTTCTGAACTGCGCCAGAGAAGGCACGAGGATGCTCAACGGTGAGGTCGTCGAGAGCATCGGCTGCCGAGAGGTGCTCCAGGCTGCGCGGGAACACCCGCACTACAGCGCCCCTCTTGAAGGACCCTATCGAGGACGCGGTGTGGCCCAGGGATACTGGGGCAACTGGGGTGCTCAGTCGAGCTGTTCCATCAGTGTCAATACCGACGGCACGGTGACCCTTCTGACCGGCAGTGTTGACGTAACGGGAACGCGGACAAGCCTGGCCATGCAGGCTGCCGAGGTGCTGGGCATCGGCCTGGAACGGATTAGGCCAAGCGTGGCAAACACCGATTCCATCGGCTTCACGGAAACCAGCGCCGGGAGCCGTACCACCGTAGCCAGCGGGCAGGCGGTGGTTCTGGCCGCGAGGGAGGTGATCGCCAAGTTGAGCCGGAGAGCAGCGCTCCTTTGGAGCGTGCCGGCGAATACTGTCTCTTGCCGGCGGGGAATCTTCACAACGAGCAAAGACCCGTCCAAAGGTCTGTCTTTCGATGAGCTGGCTGCGCAGCTGCCCGAAACGGGCGGCCCGCTGACAGGGGTGGGAAACGTCAATGTTCGGGATTGGGGCGCCGCCTGTGGTGCCCATATCGTCGACGTGGAAGTGGATCCCGAAACGGGCCAGGTAACAATCCTACGCTACACAGCCGTGCAGGATACAGGCAGGGCAGTTCATCCCACTCTGGTCCAAGGTCAGATGCAGGGCGGAGTCGCCCAGGGCATAGGCTGGGCTCTCTACGAAGGCTATTCTTACGACGAGCAGGGCAGGATGCTGAATCCTAATCTACTCGACTACAAGATCCCAACCGCCCTCGATCTGCCCTCAATCGAGACGGTTATCGTCGAGGTGCCCTATCCCAAGCATCCCTTTGGGATTCGAGGGGTTGGCGAAAATCC
>CAZLRN010000250.1:0-3184 GCA_964561715.1 uncultured Spirochaetales bacterium | reverse complement strand
ACCCCGGTTATGTAGCTCGCCGCATCGGAGCAGAGAAACACTACCGCCTCGGCCTGCTCCTCAGGGCTCGAGGGTCTGCCGAGGGGAATATCCGTTTTGACAACCCGCGGTAGCTCATGGTCCGCAGCCTGGCCTGCGACCTGACCTGCGGCCTGGACCGCGGGCTGGCTTGCAGCCCTATCCTTCTCCAGCATCTCCGCGAATTTTATCCGTCGAGTCTCCATTCTCTCGTTGGTTACGATGGATGGACAGACGCAGTTGATACGTATTCCAAAGGGCCCCAGCTCTCTGGCGAGTTGCCTCGTTAAGCCGACAATTCCGGCCTTGGCTGCTGCGTAGGCTGCGAACGCAAAAGACGAGTGAGGTTGGCCAATCTCTGCGCTTACGGAGGAAAAGGTGACAATGGCGCCGGTTCGTCTCTTTTTCATATGGGGCAGGATGCCCTTGCAGCACAGGAACACGGCTTTGAGATTCAGATCCATGGTGCCGTCCCAATCCTCTTCCGATATATCTTCGGTCCAGTAGCGGCGCATGCCCTCCTCCAGGTAGATGTACTCCCCGGTTTGCTCATCGCGTCTCATGTAGGTGGGGGTCGTGCCGCTTCCGCCGGCAGCAGGCACAAGAATATCTATCCTGCCCAGTTCCTCGATGACATTTGCCGTGGCAGCCTCGATATCCTTCCAAACCGTTAGATCAACCTTCTTGCAGAGAGCCTTTTGCCCCTTGGCTTTGGTTTCGGACGCCAGCGATTCCATACGCGGCAGATCGATGTCCCAAACGACGGTTGTAGCTCCCTCTCTGGCAAGGGCTAACACGACGGCGCGGCCTATGCCGTTGGCGCCGCCGGCCACCACAGCGACCCTGTCTTTCATCATGCTTGCGCTCCTCTTCTGCGTAATATACAACGAGAGGTGCGTCTGTGTCCCTCTTGCACCTGCAATTGAAATTTGTTGGCAATTTATCTACACTCATGTGAGTGATGCAAACAAAAAGACTTGAAGCTTTGAAGCATGAGCTGTTCTTTACGACGCCGGAGCTCAGCAGCGAGCGGGCCAGACTGATCACTGAGTCGTACAGAGCTACCAAGAGCTTGCCGAAGATTCTCAGGAGAGCCAGGGCCCTCGAGCATATCCTGGAGAAACGGACGATTTTCGTCAGACCGGGGGAGCTTCTGGTGGGAGCGGTGTCGGGCTATTCGCGGGGCGGCGAGATATATCCCGAGTATAATCTCGAACTCGAGCAAGAGTTGGATGAGGTTCCCAAGAGAGCTTTGGATCGCTACGTTGTGAGCGAGGCCACCAAGAGGGAGCTGAGGGAGGTCTTTCAGTACTGGCGGGACCACGAGGTAGTTCACGGAGAATACAACCTGTCGCTGCTTCGGGCCGTGATGCCGCAGGAGGTGTTCGATCGAGGGATCCTCACGGATGAGGCGTGCCGCCGAGCCGAAGGAGAGGGACATATCGTGCCTAACTTTGCGAGGCTTATGAAAACGAGTCTGGCCGATGTCGCCGAAGAGGCGGCGAGGAGAAAAGCGGAACTGGCGGCCGACCTCGTGTCTCATCCGCAGAGCATCGAAAAAACCCTCTTCCTCGAAGCGGTGGAGATCGTCTGCCGGGCCGCTATCGGATATTCCAGACGCTATGCGACGCTGCTCCGGACTCTGGCCCAGGTGGAGCCCGATGCGACGAGACGAGCCGAGCTGGAGCAGATGGCCGAAATTTGCGACACACTCTACATTAAACCGGTGCAGAGCTTCTGGCAGGCTGTACAGTACATCACCCTCACGATTGCTATTCTCAACATCGAGTGTAATGGCGTATCGATCGCTCCGGGCAGGGTCGATCAGTACCTCTACCCTTACTACAAACGGGACATCGAAGAGGGCAGGATGACGAGAGACGAGGCGGTCGAATTATGCGCGAGTCTCCTTGTCAACGGCAACAGCTACTGCATTCTCAGGCCCTGGGTGAGGCAGCGCTGGCAGACCGGATACAAGGGAGGATTGGGAAATCCTACTCTGGGCGGCCAGGCGCCTGACGGAACCGATGCCTGCAACGAGTTGACCGATGTCTGGCTCGACGCCGTGGCGGTTTGGAAGGGCTGGACACCCATCGTGAAATTCAGGATACACGAAAACATCAACCGTGAGACCCTTCTGCACTGCTGCGAGACAATGGTCAAACACGGAAGCCAGCCCAATTTTATCGGAGACAACGCCGGGGTAAGAACCCATCTGGAGGGAGGCGCATCTCTCAAGGAGGCGCGCAATTTTGCGATGTACGGATGCTCGGAGTCGGTGATTCCCGGAAAGGCGACGGGGGTGGGCATCGGCGTTTGGCCGGTCTACGGCATCTGTAAATGGTTCGAGATCGCGCTGAATGACGGGATCGATCCCTCTACCGGAAAGCGCATAGGGCCCGCCTGCGGCGATTTAACGACATTTACCTCGATCGATGACGTCAAAGCGGCCTTCAAGAAACAGGTAGAGTACTTTGCCGGGATCGTGGCGACAGCCAGCAACGTGGTGCTGCCGGTCCGCTCCAAAATAAATCCCACTCCCTTTCTATCCGTCTTCATCGACCACAGGCTGGAGATATGCAGGGACGTTACTGCAGGAGGTCCGCCCAACTTCAATCACTCACAGGCCATGCAGGGGCATGGAGTCATCGACATTGCCGATTCGCTTGCTGCCCTGGACACGCTCGTCTTTCGGGACGAGTCCATCTCGAGAGAGGATCTCAAGCGGGCGCTGGAAAACAACTTCCAGGGCCGGGACGGTGAGAGCCTTAGGCAAAGGCTGATTAACAGAGCTCCGAAGTATGGCAACGACGATGAATTGGTCGATTCCTACGCAGCATGGGTGTGGGAGACGTTTTTCGACGAGTTTCAGAAATATACCAACGCCAAGGGAGGAAAGTTCCATCCCACCTGTCAGACCCTGTCGGCCAACGTTCCGGCGGGGGAGCAGGTCGGAGCGCTGCCGAACGGGAGGAAAGCGGGAGAGCCCCTGGTGGACAACACTTCGCCGGGACCGGGACTGGACATCAACGGGGTGACCGCAGTGATCAAGTCAGTAGCAAAAGTCCACAGAACCCGTAACTCCAGCGGAGGGGTGGGTCTCGTGAACTTAAAGTTTCACCCCAGCACACTCGAAACCCGGGAAAACCTCCAGAAGTTCGCAAAC
>CAZLRN010000249.1:0-7235 GCA_964561715.1 uncultured Spirochaetales bacterium | reverse complement strand
TTCCTACACCGCCCGATACCTTTCTGCTTTTCTTCGGGAACGGGGGCAAAACGGCTTTAAAGCTCCGCCCGATTGACGAAAATATCAACGCAATTGTAGCAAATTATTAATCGTAGTCATGCAATCTAAAAGCCAGAGAAAAACTTGCACCCAAATCGCGATCTGTGTGCTGACCGCACTGGCGCTCGGATTCTGCACGCAGTACGGCGCATGGGATCTGTTTCGAGGATATCCCAAGAGTGCGTGCGATTTGTCCCGCTCCGAGATTATCCAATCGGACGACTGGGAATTCCTGCAGGAGTATCTCGAAGACCAGGAATCGAGAGGAGTATCTGGTCCTCCAACCTCAGATATAGCGAGCATATCCGGTCTGGTTGGCACTTTGAAGTGGGTTGGAGGCGTGGTTGCCCCCAGTGGAAAGATCTACGGGATTCCCTTCGATTCCACAAGTGTACTCATAATCGATCCCACGACAGGCACGGCAGACACATCCACGATCAGCGGATTGGCAGGGACTCAGAAGTGGGGCGGCGGGGTTCTCGCCCCCAATGGTTTGATCTACGCATTTCCGTTCGATTCCACGAGTGTGCTGATTATCAATCCCCAGACGAATACGGCGGATACCTCCACGATAACCGGCCTGGCTGGGGGAAACAAGTGGGGTGGAGGCCTCCTGGCTCCTAACGGAAAGCTTTACGGGATTCCCTTTGACTCCACAAGTGTGCTCATCATAGATCCGGAGACGAACAACATAGATACCACGACGATTACCGGACTGGCGGGTACCGACAAGTGGGAGGGTGGTGTCCTGGCTCCCAACGGCAAGCTCTATTTTATTCCGCGAGAATCCACGAGTGTACTGATCGTCGACCCGGAGACAGAAACAGCGGATCTTACCAGTATCAGCGGCCTTGCCGGAACACAGAAATGGATCGGGGCTGTTCTGGCCCCTAACGGGAAGATCTACGGGATCCCTCTGGAATCTTCGAGCGTTATCATCATTGATCCGAAAACGAACAGCGCTGACATCGGCACTATAGGCGGCTTGCCGGGATCCTGGAGATGGACTGGGGGCGCCCTGGCTCCCAACGGCAAGATCTATGGGATACCCCGTGATGCTACGAGTGTGATCATCATCGATCCTGCGACAGATACTGCGGATGTGTCGACGATTACCGGACTGGCGGGCGCCACCAAATGGGCAGGTGGCGTGCTCGGACTGGATGGAAAGATCTACGGCATTCCCTATGACTCTACCAGCGTGCTCATCATCGATCCCAAGTCCCGCGGCAGCTACTGTTCGGTCGTACCCCTTTGCGCTTATTTCAACAAGCTTTAGAGAGTGGCTTGGGTTGGCAGACGCCGACTCAGGAGCCGCCGGTGTGTTCGAGAGAATCGAGCATCTCGATATCCGCCGGATCGAGAGTGAACTCGAGGGAGCCTAGGATCTCGTCTATATGCTCATGCGAGGTGGCTTTGGGGATAGGAACGACGTTCTTCTGCGCGAGCAACCAGTTGATGGCAATCTGAGAGACGGGGCGCCTATATTTCCCGGCTAAATTAAGGATTTGAGAATTGGTACATTGATCCGCTAAGAGCCTGCGTTCTATAGGTCTGTAAGCGACGATCAGGATACCTTCTTTTTCACAGATATCGATCAGCTCCCGGGTCACATGACCGCGGGATAACACGTTGTAGTGCAGCTGGTTGGCCACTAAGGGATTCCGGGTCAGAGAGAGCGCCTCTCTCAGCTGTTCTGCGTCGAAGTTGCTGACTCCGATCGTATCTGTCAGGCCCTCTTCCAGAGCATCGTTGACTCCGTCGATATACTCCTTTATGGGCACGACATCCCACGGCGCATGCACGTAGAGGAGATCCAGACGGTCGATCTTGAGTCTCGACAGCATATCCTCGGTTGCTCTGGGAACGGCAGACCTCAGAGCGTGGCTCTTGTTGACTTTAGAGGCGATCACGAGATGATCTCGATCGAAGCCCTCAATTGCTTTTCCGACTATCTCTTCGGTATGTCCTACGCCGTATACCTGGGCGGTGTCGATGTGATTCTGGCCTTTGGAGATCGAATAGCGGATGGCATCGATGTATCGGTCGTCATGATCGTAGTCGGCAAACGCCGTTCCGTCTTCGAATCGAGATCCACCCATGGCCCAGGTCCCAATGCCAATGGGATGAATGTCTTTGCCGTTGATCTTCATCACATATCCTCCCCCTTCAGCATAGGCCGGGTGGGTGGCGGGTTGTCAAGGCATAGAGTGTTGCGTAAACTGCGGCTATGTTGATCACTCGACTCGATGCGGAGCGTTATTCGGAAAACGAGGCGCTCAAATTGTTCACGAGGCTGCTCGAGGTTCCCTCGCCGCCTGGGAGAGAGGAGAGGCTGGCCCAGGTCGTAGGCTCCATTTTGGAAGAACTGGGATTCGCATTCGAAAGAGACGGAGCCGGCAACATGACGGTCCGTCTCGATGGCCGAGAATCCGAAGCAGGCAAGCTGCTCTTTTCGGCTCACATGGATGAGATCGGAATGGTGGTCACCGCCATCGAACCGGATGGTGCTTTGAAAGTCGACCGCTCTGGGGGTCTCTATCCGGCAAAGATAGGGGAGGGTCCTGTCGATATTATCGGGGATGGAGAAATCGTCTCTGGTGTTCTCTGCATGGGCTCTATGCACAGGCCTGACGCCGCGTCCCATCGATTCACATGGGAAGAAGTCTATGTAGCCACCGACCTCCCGCGGGAAAAGCTCGAGACATTGGGTGTCCGGGTGGGATCATCTATAGTTCCCGCTCGATTCAGATGCGGCCCCTTTCTATTCGGCGATGAAGATGATCCTCTCGTGGCGGCCTGGACTTTTGATGACCGGATAGGCGTTGTGACTCTCCTGCGTCTCCTCGCTGCGGTGAAAAGAGAAAATATTGTCCCCCCCCGCCCGACTCTTGTCTGCTTTACGGTTCATGAGGAAGGGGGTTGTCAGGGGGCTGCCGTCGTGGCGCAGAGGGAGCTGCCGGAGGTTTTTGTGGCCATTGACGGGTGCCCGATTCCACCTGGGGTCGAGATGAAACTGGATGGTCGCCCCGGTATCTGGAGCAAGGACCGCTTAACCAATTTCGACCAGGCACTGATCGGCGATTTTTTGCGGGCCGCCAGGGAAGCCGGCACCGAGTTGCAGGTGGCGGTCTATTCCGCGGCCTATTCCGATTCCAGCAAGGCGTACGAGGTGGGGGCGGCGGAGCGCGTGGCCACCCTCGGGCAAGTCAGAGAGAATAGCCACGGATACGAAGTAGCCCGTCTCAGTGTTTTTGATAATCTACTCAATACGCTGGTGCAGTTTCTGAAAACCTGGAAGTAGGGATAGTCGATTGCCGGCTAGTCTCGGATCATCTCCTCTACCAGCTGCCGCCACTCCTCTTCGAGGGGAATGGCCGGTCGCTCGCGTCCTGCACGGGAGTACCAGTAGTCGGCGTTCCACAGCACCTCCTCCTCTCTGTGCAGGTACGCATGAACGGCGCTTCCCTCTACGGTGGGGATCTTTTGCGCGATGGAGTGTGCGGTATCCCAATCGCCCTTCTTGTCCCACCAGAGAGAGGTGAGGGTTTCTGACATTTCCGAAGGAGGATTTCCGTTCTTTTCAGTGCTATTCAAGAATTCGTCAAGTGTTATAGTCTCCGAGTCCTGTCCTGCTCTATTCGTTCTACGTTAATCTCCTGTGAGGGCTGCCGTCAAGTCGGTGAGGTCTTTTATTGCTTGTAAATCACCTTTCCGTCGACTATGGTGTAAACAACTTCAGTCTCGAGAATCCTCTCTTCGGGATGAGACTAGGCAAAGAGCTTTCCATATCGAATTCCGTTTCCGCACTGATCCCGGTAATTTCCTTAGCCCTTGCATTTGCCATGAGGGCGTGGCCGCCGCTGTGGCTGAGAAAAATATGAGTAAATACGAGTTTTAGTCTTTTCGACAGCTTTTCCTACCCGCGCTTCCTCCGCCGCCGCCAAGAATGACCATCAGACCCAGAAGATAGCCGAAATTCTACCAGCCGCCCTTGTTATGGACTTCGTACAAGTGCACCTTGTCAGAAAATAGGGAGATGATGAAGGTAAAGGGGGCAATAAAGCCCTGCCATAGCCCAAGCCAGAATCCGGCCACCTTTCCCTCCTGATCAGCAGTACCGGCGAGTTGATTGGGCCCGGGTGCGCATCCGGCCAGGATGAGTAGCAGCAATGCCACAGCGCACATTATCAGTATGCTCTTCATAGAATCCTCCCCTCTTCAGGTGACTGAGCTTAGCTATTATACCCTCCTGTGCCTATGGCGACACCCCCTTTCGGCTTGAATAAAGGGAAGCTTGCCTCTTACAATAGGCTAGAGGCCAATAGCATAAGATTTAAAGGCTTTTAGATACACAAGGAGGAAAGACATATGAAAACGATCGGGTTGCTACATCCCGGAGCAATGGGATCTTCCATAGGAGCCGCTGCAAAGGCAGGCAGCACCGTGTGCTGGGCCTCCGAGAACCGGAGCGCTTCGACCAGAGAGCGAGCCGAAAAGGCGGGGCTCACAGATGTAGGGACTCTATCCGATATGGTCGAAACCTGCGATTTCATTATGAGCGTCTGTCCCCCGGCATTTGCCGTTGATGTGGCAAAGGAGGTCCTCTCCAGGGGGTTCAAAGGCATCTACCTCGACGCCAACGCCATTTCCCCGGCCCGAAGCAGGGAGATAGCCGCACTCTTAAAGGCATCGGATGTCGCCTATGTCGACGGCGGTATCATCGGCCCCCCCGCCTGGGAGAAGGGAAAGACCCGCCTCTACCTTTCAGGCGATCTTGCCGAAGATGTCGCTTCGGTTTTCGAGGGGAGTCTGCTGGATGCCATACCTGTGCAAGGCCCTGCAGGATCCGCCTCGGCGCTTAAAATGGTGTACGCCGCCTACACCAAGGGGACAACTGCGCTATTGGGAGCCATACTGGCGGTAGCGGAACGCGAGGGAGTGAGAAAAGAACTGATGAATGAGTGGTCCATCTCTCAACCTCAGGTTGCGGAGTCGGTCGACGTTCGCGTAAGGAGGACGACTGCCAAAGCCTGGAGATTCGTTGGCGAGATGCAGGAGATCTCAGAGACCTTTCGATCCGCCGGGCTGCCTGGTGATTTTCACCGCGGCGCGGAGGAGGTCTACAAGAGACAAGCCTACTTCAAAGACGCCCCAGAAGTGCCGGAGCTTGTGGAAGTCCTGAACGCCATGCTTCGATCCTGAGGCGGCTCGGCTTATCTTTTCTTGACGGATCCCATCGCATCTATTACCTTGAACCTATCCTGAACAGATTATAAATAAGGGGGATCACATGTCCTTTACGCTTTCCCTGGGAGATTCGGCGCCGGATTTCACACTTCCTGCAACCGACGGAAAAACCTACAGCCTCTCAGATTTCAAAGGCTCCAAAGCTGTTGTCGTTTTTTTCACCTGCAACCATTGCCCTTACGTTACAGGTTCAGATGAGGTCACTCGAAAGACAGCGGAACGGTTTATGAAAGAAGGTGTCGCCTTTGTCGGCATAAACTCCAACAGCAAAAACACCTATCCCGAGGATTCTTTTGACAGTATGGTCAAGCGCATGGAGGAGCACAAATTCCCCTGGCATTACCTCTACGATGAAAGCCAGGAGATAGCCCTCGCTTACGGAGCCCTTCGGACTCCTCACTTTTATGTCTTTGACAATGGTCTCAAGCTCGTCTACACCGGCCGCGGAGTGGATAATCCGAGAGAGATTAGCAAGATGACGGTCAATGATCTGAAAAGCGCCCTGGAAGAGCTTATGGCCGGAAAACCAATCACCACTCCTCTGACGAATCCGATCGGATGCAACGTCAAATGGGAGGGCAAAGACGCTCACTGGATGCCCGTCGAGGCCTGTGATCTGGTCTAGGGAGACAGCGTCTATTTCAACTCCTTCGAGGAGCATGAGTGCACGCCGATCTCCGACACCGTCGAATATTTAGACATCTTTGCCTGATCTTGAGTCTCAGTAATAACGCTTATCTATTGAAAGTTCTGGTCAGTTGTCGTAAAGGCTAAGCACGGAGGTGTTATGCGAAAAGCCTATCTGTTTTTATCACTTCTTCTCCTGCTCACCTGCTCTGCATGGGGGGCGGATTCGTACGAGGAGGAGAGGGGCGTTATCGAGGAAATGACGAAGACGATGGAGTCCTACATCGCAACGCTTGAACGATCGGACGCTATAGAGGCTATGGTGAAAGCAATCAACGACCTGGCTCAAAGACTCGAAGCCTTGATCCCTAAAATGAGCGAGATGGCCGAAAAACATCCGGATTGGGGAGATAAACCTCCGCTGGAGCTCCAGGAGACAATGGAGCGTTACGCGGAGGTCGCCCAGAAGTTCTTTGCGGAATCGTTGCAGAAGACCGTGCAATTCGCCAACAAGTTTCAGGACGATAAGTCATTGCAAGAGGCTTTCGGGAAATTGAACCTTGTCATGTCTCAGATGGGCGGCCGGTCCTCTCAATCGCTCCTAAACGGCGGGTGTGCCAGACAGTGGAGCAGGTATCTAGACCAGGAACTCGTCCCGAATGGGTGTGAAGACGTCCACGATTACGGAGCCGTCTTCCAATGCGACGACACCATGTGTGACGTTTTTTGCGACATAGAAGCTGTCGCCCTGCTTCATGGTTAGCTCCTCTTCGCCCAGAGTCACCCTGAAAGAACCCCGGGCGATGTAGCTCACCTGTTCGTGGCTATCGTGGCTGTGAGGTTCTCCCACGCCGTCTTTGTCGAATTTCACTTCGACGAGCATGAGATCGCCTCCATTGGCGAGCAGTTTGCGGCTCACCTGCGGCGAGATCATGGTGACTCTCGCATCTCTGTTGGAGATGTACATCTCTTTCTGCCCTCCCTTGTGTGCCTAAACGGCTACTCACATGCAGCCGAAATCGCGATAGCTACTCGAGCTTCTTCTGCAACTCATCGAACAGATTGTCCGGAGGGTCGAAGTCGGAAAGCGAGATAGGCGTATTCATCAATGCGCTGGCGTAGAGGGCCAGCACGGCCTTCCATTCGTGGAGAGATTGAGCGAGGTTGGTTCCCGGAGCCTGCATGGGATCAGTAGTCCATTTTAACACGGCTTTATGAAAATCAGACTGTGCAAGAGTGTTGTGGGTGGGAACGCTGGAACCGGTTTTTTTGTTGTGGTTGTAAGCATTGATAGAGGA
>CAZLRN010000248.1:0-7261 GCA_964561715.1 uncultured Spirochaetales bacterium | reverse complement strand
CTGGTCTGCTCAAACCCAAAAATGCCATACCGGGCGTCGTGTTAGCCGGGGAAATCGAAGCAGTCGGCAAAAATGTGAAATTATTCAAGAAGGGCGACCAAGTTTACGGAGCTACCGGTTTCGGCTTAGGTGCTCATGCCGAGTTCAAATGTCTTCCCGAAAACGGGGCGCTGGCAATAAAACCGGTCAACATGGACTATGGAGAAGCTGCCGCCGCTGTTGATGGGCCATTGACGGCATTGCCTTTTCTCAGAGATAAGGGAAATATACAAAGCGGACAAAAGGTTCTAATCTATGGAGCTTCTGGATCGGTAGGCACAGCTGCGGTTCAGCTCGCCAAGATTTTTGGGGCCGAAGTTACGGGAGTATGCAGCACAACGAATTTAGAAATGGTGAAATCTTTGGGGGCCGATGCAGTCATCGATTACACAAAAGAGAATTTTACAGAAACCAGCCAGGCCTATGATATAATTTTTGATGCTGTTGGCAAGACTTCATTTTCGCGTTGTAAAGGTTCGCTAACAAAAAACGGAATCTATCTTACAACTGTACCTACGCCGGCAGTTCTTCTTCCAAAGATCGGCAGCAAAAAGGCAAAGACTGCAGCCGCAGGCATGAGACCATCACGCGATAAGGCTAAAGATCTAGTCTTCCTCAAAGAGCTTATCGAAGCGGGCAAGATTATATCGGTTATCGACAGACGGTATCCGTTGGAACAAATAGCAGAGGCTCACAGATATGTTGAAACAGGACACAAAAAGGGAAATGTAGTGATAACTGTGGAACATAAGAACTGAGCCCATCATGGCGCTGCACTGAAACGCCTTCTCGACGGCATCGCGCCCCTGAGAGCGCTCGCGAGGCGAATACAAAAACGAGCACTCTTATCATATGACGCAAGTTTGAGGATTACGATGGACAAAGCTTTCAGCATACCGAGTGGTCACGATAAAAATAGGGAATGAGTATTAATTCCTGGAAGGCGTGGGCACGGTCGATAAAGCAAAACACATACGCTCTTTGGCTTGCTGCCCGAGATCCGCACGTGCCCGTCCTAGCAAAGGTGATCGCTGCTGTTACCGTTGCCTATGCTCTTAGCCCGATCGATCTAATTCCTGATTTCATTCCAATCTTAGGATATCTGGATGATCTTCTCTTGGTACCGCTGGGCATTTGGATAGCGATTCGACTTATTCCTCCAAGTGTTTGGGAGGAATGCAAAAGGCGAGCTTCTGAGCAGCCGGTAAAACTCCCGCGGAACCGTCGTGCTGCCGTTGTAATTGTAACCATCTGGCTTGCAGCTCTTGCTGCTGCTGCCATCTGGATTTGGAAGCTTGTCTCAAGAGCCGGCTGAGAGAGCTACATCGATAATAAAGGCAGGCCTGGCAACTAGTTACAGCAGACAATCCGCTACGAAGACCGGCGAGGTGGCGGCGGTGCAGCTCAACTTCATCGTCGATTGCATAAGGGGGAATGATGGGAAATTGCATCTTTTGCGATATTATCAACGGTAAAAGCGAAGGTACATTCGTATACCGCGATGAGAAGACCTCTGTATTTATGGATATTCAGCCAATTAATCCCGGCCACTTGCTTATTGTGCCAAACATGCATACCGATTTTCTGGCAGACCTTTATCCTAAAACCGGCGCTCAGATGTTTCGCGTCGCCCAAAAAATGGCAGAAGGACTCCGCAAGTCTGGACTAAAGTGTGAGGGAATAAATCTATTTCTAGCTGACGGTGAGGCTGCTATGCAGGATGTATTTCACATTCATCTTCATGTCATTCCCCGATTTAAGGGAGATGGATTTGGTCTGATGTTTCCAGACGACTATCTTGCAAAGCCGCAGCGATCCGAATTGGAGAGCGCGGCTGAGAACATAAGAAAGGCAATCGAGCAAGGCGAAGCAAGAAATGCGGTCAAACCTCACTGAAAAGCTTCTCGCTTGAGTATCCTACACTAAATGACTACTATCGCTGCCCGGCCACAAAGACCGTTACATAGAAGTGGAAAGCGTGAGGATCTGCAAACCATGCCGCCGCCTCCGCGATGGATTGCTCCAGCGTCTGCCTGTCAAAAAAACCTTCTCTGATCATCGCTTCATAGTCCTTTTTGTATCCTCCGTGGTATCCGAATTCGTCCTGCCCCTCCCATGGCAAAAGGTCCATCAAAAACGGTTCCATCCGCTCTGCTCCCGAGTACTGCACAAAGCAGGGCTGCACTTCCACCCGACGTTCCTTCAACTCAAGTTCAGCAAACCAGCCGGGACATCTGCTCCCCGCCTGTGTGTAGCCGAATCCGACTGCCGCGTCCAGTCCCTCATGCGTACGTTCGCGGTGGGTCTCGATCCAGCGTATTCGCGCATCCACGGCTTTGTCCCACGCTGGACACGGTGGGTATCTACGAACCATACCCCACTCCCGTACACCGGCAGCCACCAGCCAGCCGCCGGGCTTCACCACTCGCATCTGCTCCCGCAAAGCCCGTAGGGGGTCATTGAAATAATGCAATACGGTGTAGCTGTACACCACGTCGAAAGCCGAATCCGGGAAGGGCAAGCAGTAGCTGTCTCCGACCTCGAAAGTAGCGTTAGGCACTTTTCGCTCGGCTGCGAATCTCGAAGCAATCTGAATGGCAAACTCTACCGGATCGATGCCCACGACAGCTCCAGGTTTCACAGCTTTTGCAACTCCTAGAGTAATAGTACCAGAGCCACAACCCACATCGAGCACTTTAGTATCGGGCTGCAAATACTCCATCAGCTCTGGCAGGTTTTCCTCCAGAGATCGAGTGTTCTCCGCATAGTATTTCTTCATTCCATCAGGTAGTTCATTCATATTTTCATTCTAATTGTAGAAGGCCTGACGTGGAAGCGGTGCTGTGAACTAGACAAAAGAACTAGACGAAACTCCCCCAAACCTCAGGCAATCGATCGAGTGCTTCTGTTGGCAGAGGCCCTTTGTCGGCAAATTCTACCGCCTGCTCGAGCTGTTCCATATTCGATATACCGATCATCGTGGTTGAAACCTCTCTTTTACTAATAACAAACCTGATCGCTGCTTCTACCAAACTGCCGACGTAGCCTTCTTCGATTAGAAAATCGAAGCGATGCGCCAGCTTTACATCCTCGGCAAATTCTTTGTTCGATGCGATGGGGTCTACGGTTTGTGTTGCATTGGTATGCCTGTCAGTCGAACCACTCAATGCCCCGGCCGCCAATACCCGAATAGCGATGGCCCCCATCCGTTTCTCAACAGCCTTATCGATGGATCGACTAAAATCCTGGAAAGGATACCCTTCTGGAGCGGGCCAGCCGGCTGTTGGATTGAGTAAATTGAAACAGCTCTGCATCGTCTGAGCGCTGCCGACAATAGCCTTGTGTATAGCCTCGGTTTCACCCAGCCCGTTGAAACCCCAGAAACCCACCTTGCCCTTCGAATGGAGTTTTTGAAACGCCTGCATCGATGCTTCGACATCATCAGGCGTAACCCAACAGCGATCGAGTTGACGTTCACCGGATACATAATTATGTAATTGAATAAGATCTATATAGTCACGCTTCAAGCGTTTCAGGCTATTATCCACCGAATTGAAAACCGCCTGTTCAATGTCGCCTGTAAGCTCTTTGTCGGTTAGACGAACCTTTGTACCGACAATGACCTCAGCCCCCAACTCTTCTAAAACATGGCCTAGATTAGTTTCAGACTGGCCATCGCCATATTTGGCGGCTGTGTCAAAGTAGTTGATACCGCGCTCAATGGCTCGGGCGACCGCCCGCACCATTTCGCTTCGATCTCCTTTAACCAATAGGCCTCCAACAGCACCACAACCAAATCCCAGAGCTGACACCTCAAGCCCGGTTTTTCCCAATTGGCGGTATTTCATAATTTGTTCATCCTTCTTGTTGTTCTAAGCAGGTGATCTCCCTCTTGTGTGTCGATTACATAGCATAGCATTTTGCGGATGAATATCCCATATCCAAGAGCCGCAGCACTTTAGAGAAGACGAATGCGGCGCATGGAAAATGCCGCAGTCATTCCGTTCACCAACGAACAGGAGAACAGCAATAGTCCGGGGAGCTGCAATTGACGCATTCTTTGAGCGATTAGCGGGTTAAGAGATCTTGTAGTATTGAGGCAACATCTATATTGATGTTGAGCGTTTCTATATAATTTGATTACTGGTTGATGTATTCAGCCAAAAAAAGTTGCCAAGGAGAAAAAGAATGAATAAGACTGCTTTTTGTATTCTGATACTCCTTTGTTTTCTTACAGCGAACCTCTTTTCACAAGCCGGAAGCACGGATGAGAGTGCGATTCGAAAGATCGTTGAACAATTTACGCCCATGTGGACTACACAGAACGGCGTAGAGATATTTCAGAATCTTTCATCGTATACCCACTATTTGTATCTCTCAACCAAATCCATACTCAGTGGAGATGCTTTTATCCAACTGCTTTCGAAGATGCTCCAGAATAACCCGCCAGTAAAACATACGCATACCATAAAAAAGATTGTTATCACCGACGCTCTAGCATTTGAGTACGGAACAATGGAGTTGGTGAGAAAGAATGGACAGACTACCAAGGGGGAATCATTGAATGTATTTTTCCGAGAAGAGTCAGGTTGGAAGCTCATTATGAACTTGCCAGTAGCGGACCTAAGAAAGGTAATTACAGACTGACCGGCTGATATCTACTTCAAATAAGCCGGATCGTTCGGCAGTGATAGTCGCTTGGCCGTCGGCAGGGCTTTTTCTCTTTACAGCTATAAGGAGGTTAAAGATGCCCAAAAAGAGCGTTGACTTCCGTCTACCTGGCCACAAGAAGGCGTGAATTCGGTGTATCATAGTAAATGCGGAGGAAAACCATGAAAGCTGTAGTATTCACAAGATACGGTCCGCCCGAGGTTCTCGAGCTAAAAGAGATAGAGAAGCCTGCTCCCAAAGATAGTGAAATACTGGTGAAAGTGTATGCGACAACGGTAAGCGCCGGGGACTGGCGAATGCGAAAACCCGATCCTTTTCTAGCCAGGCTGGTAAATGGTCTCTTAAGACCAAAAAGAATCACCGTACTGGGCTTTGAGCTATCAGGCATTGTTGAAGCGGTAGGCAAAGAGGTGAAGCGATTTAGGGAAGGCGACCAGGTATTTGCGTTTACCGGCTTTGGTTTTGGCGCTTATGCCGAGTACAGATGCCTGCCTGAAGAAGGAGCGAATGTTAGAAAAGGTTTGGTGGCAATCAAACCAGCTAATATGACCTACGAACAAGCTGCTGCAGTCCCTGCTGGCGGGCTTACGGCATTGCATGCTCTCAAAAAGGCAAATATCCAGAGCGGACAAAAAGTACTTATCTATGGAGCCTCTGGAAGTGTGGGCACTTATGCATTGCAGCTTGCCAGGTATTTTGGGGCGGAAGTGACCGGGGTATGCAGCACAGCGAATTTGGAAATGGTGAAATCTTTAGGGGCTGCTAAAGTGATAGACTACACCCAAGAGGATTTTACTCAAAGCGGTGAGAGTTTTGATGTTGTCTTTGACGCTATTGGCAAGATTTCGTCTTCGCAGGCTAGGAAGCCTTTAAAGGAGACAGGAATCTGCCTCAACGTGATTAAAGACTCAGGAAGCGGAAAGGACATAAAGACCGGAGATTTGATTTTCCTCAAAGAGCTCGTCGAGGCGGAAAAGATAAAACCGGTCATAGACAGACGCTATTCGCTAGATCAGATTGTCGAAGCCCACAGGTATGTCGAGAAAGGACACAAAAAGGGGAATGTAGTCGTCACTGTGGCTCATGACTAATAGGAGTAAGTACGTGGAAAAAAGCATTATCATAGTCGGGGCTGGCATCGCCGGGCTTTCTACCGGCTGTTATGCCTGCATGAACGGCTACAAAACGACCATCTTCGAAATGCATAGTATCCCCGGCGGCCTTTGCACCGCTTGGAAGCGAAAGGGATATACCTTCGACATCAGCATGCATATGCTCGTAGGTTCAAAGGCTGGACCTGTACGAAAGATGTGGGAGGAGCTCGGAGTGGTCAAGGACCAGGCATTCTTCTACCACGACGAGGTGGCGCGCATCGAGAGCGGAGAAAAGAGCCTGAGCTTTTGTACCGACCCTCGCCAGCTGGAGGAGCAGATGATTGCCCTTTCGCCGGCAGACGCTGAGCTGACCAAAGAGTTTATACGCCTGTATGCCGGCAAGAGTATGATGGGCGCAATGCCCCTCAAGCCTGCAGAGATGACCGGGCTTTTAGACACGCTCAAGATGCTGGCAGCTATTCTTCCGATGATGGGTACGTTCCGCAAGTATGGAAAGCTTACGATCCAGGAATTCGCGCAGCGCTTCCAGGATCCCTTTCTGCAAAACGCGGTCCGGTTCGTCATCGATTCGCCGGGCTGGCCAATGCTGCGTTTTCCGATGGTTGGCCTGGCCGGTTTGCTGAAGGCGGGAGTGCTCGAGGCCGGCGTGCCTGTCGGCGGATCGCAGCGGGTCGTCTTGCGGATGGCCGACTACTTCAAGAAACTCGGCGGCGAGATTAGCTACAAAAGCCGGGTCAAGGATGTGATCATCGAAAACGATCAGGCGGTTGGCGTACGTCTTGAGGACGGCACGGAGCACCGGGCAGACATCGTGGTATGGGCGGGCGATGGTCATGCGGTCATCTTCGATATCCTCGGTAGCCGCTACCTCGACGAAGAGATCCGGCGTATGTACAACGAATGGACTCCTGTTCTGCCACTCGTCCACGTGATGCTTGGTGTCGACCGAGACCTGTCTAAGGAACCGCATCGCATTATCTTCGAATTAGAGAAGCCAATCAACATTGCCGGAGAGGAGCACCGCTGGCTGTGTTTCTTGCATCACTGCTTCGATCCGAGTATGGCGCCTCCAGGCAAATCGGCTGCCGAGGTTTGGTATGCGACTCGCTACGACTACTGGGAGCAACTGGCGCGCGACCGCGTCCGGTACGAAGCCGAAAAGAAGCGCATCGCCGATTTCACAATCGCTGAGCTGGACAAGCGCTGGCCGGGCTTTGCGTCTCAGATCGAGGTCGTGGATGTGCCAACGCCTGCAACATATGTCCGTTACACCGGAAACTGGCAGGGATCACCTGACGGCTGGTACCTCACGCCGGAGAATATCATGAAGCAGACTGCTCTACGGAGCTTGCCGGGCCTGTCCGGCTTCTACATGGTCGGCCAGTGGACCGTGCCGTTCTCAGGAACCGTGATGGCAGCGCTTTCCGGCAGACAGC
>CAZLRN010000247.1:0-7295 GCA_964561715.1 uncultured Spirochaetales bacterium | reverse complement strand
TAGGCAATAATTCCCGCCACGTGAATGTAGGGGTAGAGAGGACCTCTGTAGGCGGGTTTGTAGGAAACGATCCGGCTCTCCCTCATGAGGATAACAGAGAGACACGAAAAGCTGAAGAGCAGAAGCTTCATCGTGGAGGCGACTTTGACGAGAGACTCGAGATCAAGAAGCACGATGACAGCGATCATGAAGAAGGAGGTGATAAGAATCGAAACCACTGGAGTCTTGAACCTCAAGTTGACTCTGGAGAACATCTGGGGCAGCAGGTTGTCCCGAGCCATAGCCAGTGGATCCCTCGAGGCCGCGAGGAGTCCGGCATTGGCGGTCGTTATAAAGGCAAGCATTCCTGCTGCGGAAAGGACGAGCCAGCCAACGTTCCCGGCAAAGACTCTTGCTCCCGAGGAGATCGGGGTCAGCGTGCTTTCGAAATCTGCTCTGCCAAGGAGCCCGACCGTCACAAAAATCGTCAGTCCGTAGAAGAGCGTGACGACGGCAAAGGCGGAAAACATGCTGGCTGGAATGGTTTTTCCGGGATTTTTCACCTCTTCGGCCACAGAAGCGATCTTGGTTAATCCCCCAAAGGAGACAAAGATCATGCCCGTTACCGTAAAGAGGGAGAGCCATCCGCCAGGCAGAAAGGGCACATAGCGGTGCACATCGATGCTTCCGAAGCCGATGAAGGTGTAAGCGATAAGGATGGCGAGGAGACTGAAAACCATGAAAACCTGGACGCTTCCGGTTTGCTTGACGCTCAGGAGGTTGAGTATGGTGAAGACAACCGTTACGGCCACGGCGATAATCTTGACTCCGCCAGCGCCAAGGGAGGGAACCAGCGGCTGGAGAAACACCCCTATGCCGACGAGGGCGAAGGCGCTTTTGAGGCTGAGGGAGAACCACGATGCGAAACCGGCAAAGGTACCGAAGAGGGGGCCGAGACTGCGCTGGATAAAAAAGAAGACTCCCCCCGATTTGGGCATGGCTGTTGCCAGCTCTGCCTTGGATAGCATCGCCGGTATCACCAGAATGGCGGCAAAGATATAGGCCAGAATGATCGAGGGTCCGGCCTTGGGATAGACCACAGCCGGCAGAACAAAGAGTCCGGAGCTGATCATGGCCCCCGCGGAGATGCAGAAGACCTTGACCACTCCCAATTCCTTTTTCAGCTCGCCGCTTTCGCCTGTCATGAGTCAGGTAGAGAGTATGAAATTAGCAGAAAGAAATCAACAGAAGGGGGTGCGATCGGATGATCTAGCGCCAGCGCTTGAACTCCCACTATTGAGATGCCATAATCGAGTGTATTGTCTGGCTCTTGCTGAGCAATCAAACCCTAGGAGTACGCATTGGCGAATCCCAGAAAAATTCCGTGTGCAGTGAAGCGTGCGAGCGATCACGGCGATCAGGTATACACGGTTGAACTGATACCACTGAAGCGTGTACCTCGCTTTAAAGGAGGTCAATTCCTACACCTTGCGTTGGACGAGTACGACCCAAAGGGTGGATATTGGCCCGATTCCCGGGTTTTTTCTATAGCATCATTACCCGAGTCTGAGACAATTGTAATAGCTTACAGTGTTAAGGGAAGTTTTACGACGCGAATGGCAAACGAGCTTTCGCCTGGAAAAGAAGTATGGCTGAAGTTTCCTTATGGCCACTTCATTATTGAAAATGTGGTGCCCGAAGAGGTACCTATTGTGCTGATTGCTGGCGGAACGGGAATCACAGCTTTCGTTGCGTTTCTTCAGGGGTGTTTGGACAGCAATAGTCGACGTGAAATCATGCTTTTCTACGGTGTTCGCAAAACCTCTCTCATTCTATTTGGTGAGCTGCTTCGTGACTGTCAGGATAGTTTGCCTTCATTTTCGGTTTATCTGTATTCGGAACAGCTCGATGCATCCGATGGATCCGCTAAACCTTTGGCCCCTAATAGCGGAAGTCTTGCGTTTAACGAAGTGTGGAATAGATCTCCTTTGGAACGGTCACCCTATTTTTTCCTTTCTGGTCCTCCGGCAATGGTAGCTCATTTTCAGTCAGAACTCCATTCGAACGGAGTTGTTGATGATAAGGTCATTATCGATGAATGGGAGTAACCAACTGACCTGTTATGAATAGTGTCGATGATATTCGAAAAAAAATCCTGGCATTGGTCAACGATTACTATAATTTGCGCTTTCAGGCTACAGAATTCGTTCAAGGAGAAACACCGATCCGCTATGCGGGGCGCCACTTCGATGAAAAGGAGCTTCAGTCCCTCGTCGAGTCGGCTCTCGATTTTTGGCTGACCGCTGGTCGATTCAGTGAAGAGTTTGAGTCAAACCTGGCTGATTTTCTCGGAATAGAATATGCGATGCTTACCAATTCCGGCTCTTCGGCGAATCTGTTAGCCCTATCCTGCTTCACTTCCCCTCTGTTAGGGGAAAAAAGACTACGGCCAGGTGATGAGGTAATTACAGTTGCAGCTGGCTTTCCAACAACGGTTAATCCAATTCTACAAAACGGTATGGTTCCGGTGTTTGTTGATGTCGAGCTTGGAAACTACAACGTTATGATCGATGATCTCAAACGGGCCGTTAGCAAAAAAACGCGTGCTATATTTCTTGCTCATACTTTGGGAAATCCGTTTGATCTTGATTCCGTATTGGAGATTGCCGATGACCAGGACCTCTACCTGGTAGAAGATTGCTGCGACGCCTTAGGCTCAACCTATAAGGGGAAATTAGTGGGCACTTTTGGGCATGCTGCAAGTTTTTCTTTTTATCCCGCCCATCATATAACACTTGGCGAAGGTGGCGCAGTAGTCACAGAGGATGATACCCTCGCCAGGATTGTGTCCTCCTTACGGGATTGGGGGCGAGATTGCTACTGCTCAGGGGGAGAAAGCAACACATGTGGGAAACGTTTCACTGGCCGATATGGTAATCTGCCAGTAGGATATGATCATAAGTATGTGTATTCGCATATTGGCTATAATCTCAAAGTAACCGACATGCAGGCAGCAATTGGGGTCGAGCAGTTGAAAAAGCTACCGGAAATAATTAATCGACGTAGGGAGAACTTTCGAACGTGGAGACATGGATTCGAACGCTGGCGTGACTATTTTATTTTGCCCGAAGCCATAACCGGCTCTGATCCGGCATGGTTTGCATTCCCCATAACAGTACGTGAGGATGCCGGCTTTTCCCGTACGGAACTTACAAACCATCTGAACGAAAATCTCGTGGAAACTCGTAATTTGTTTGCTGGAAATCTTCTCAGACAACCGGCTTACCTCAATATTCCTAACCGAACTGTTGGAGACTTAGAAAACACCGATATCGTGATGAATCGAACCTTTTTTTTGGGAACCTTTCCAGGAATGACATCTGAGAAAATAGAGTACACTTTGGACGTTGTTAAAAGGTTTTTGGAATCAATTTAGAACCTGTCATCCGCGCCTCGAACTTTACTCGAAGCGAAATCTTTGATACCTTATACGCTATGGCATTACGCAAGAAGCAGGGCCTCACGTTGAAGTACAAGGAAGGCCAGGAGGTGGTCTATCCTTTGCACGGCGTGGGTCATATCAACAGCATCGAAGAGAGGCCCTTTCGAGGAAAGAAGCTTCTCTACTACATCATTTATATCGAAGTTTCGGACATGACGGTCATGGTTCCTGTCGACAGGGCCGATGAGCTGGGCATCAGATCCATCGTGGATTCAAGAAAATCCAGGAAGGCTCTGAAGCTCATATCCGAGGATTATGAACCGGTACCTACGGATTGGAAAATGCGATATCAGATGAACCTGGATCTGCTCAAGAGCGGAAGTGTGCTGGATATCGCCACCGTCGTACGCACATTGTATCACCGTAGCAAAATCAAGGAGCTGCCGATTCTCGAAAGAAAACTCTTTGACAGCGCCCTCCGGCTTCTCATCGATGAGATTTCTTTCTCCATGAAAAAGGAGAAGGGGGAGGTGGAAGAGCTGATCTACAGCAAAATGGAGGGCAACTCATAGGCGTAGCCAGCGATGCGGCACTGATTGTCGCAGCAGGAATGAGCCGAAGAATGGGAGAAAAAGGGAAGAAGGAGTACCTGAAGCTCCTCGGCAAACCCATTCTGGCTCATTCTACTCTTCCCTTTCTCGAATGTTCTTCCGTTACTCACATTGTTATCACAGTCCAGCCCTCGCACATTCCAGACGTCGAGGTGCTTCTCGAGCCTTACATGAGCCTGAATCGAATCACCTTTGTGGAGGGAGGCGAGACGCGTCAGGATTCCGTCTTCCTTGGTCTGTTGGAGTTGGAAAAGGTGAGACCCGAGTGTGTTTTGATCCACGACGGTGCCAGGCCCTGGGTCGATAAGCCGACGATCACACGGGTTCTCGAAGGGGCGCGTCGAAGTGGAGCCTGTCTTCCCGTTATTGCGACCTGCGAGGCGATCAAAGAGGTGGATGGCAACGGATTCATCTCGAGACACTTCGAGAGGGCCTGCACCGTGCGGGCCCAGACTCCCCAGGGTTTTCGCTTTGGCCGCATCCTGGAGGCGCATAGAAGAGCCCGGAAAATGGACAGGGTGTTTATCGATGACGGGGAGGCGTATGCGGCCTTTTTCGGGCTGGTTTCTACGGTGGCGGGCAGTGAAACGAATGTAAAGATCACATATCCCCACGAGCTGATACCCCCTGTGGAGGGAACCGAATAGTGCGAGTGGGCATGGGGTATGACATACACAGACTGATTCCCGGGCGAAGGCTCATTCTCGGGGGATGCGAGATTCCATCCTCCGTTGGCGAGGACGCCCACTCCGATGGGGATGTTTTGTTGCATGCTGTAATAGACGCCCTGCTGGGAGCCAGCGTTCAGGAGGACATCGGAGCCCATTTCCCCTCGGAGGATCCTCAGTACAAGGATATTTCCAGCCGCATCCTTTTGAGGTATGCCCTCGAAGTGGTGCAGGAGGCCGGGTTTCGTCCCTATAGCGTGGACTGCACGGTGATTCTGGAGGGGCCGAAACTGCGTCCCCACATAACCCGAATTCGAGAGCGGTTGGCCGCAGATCTGGGGTTGCAGCCGGATCATGTCTCCGTAAAGGCCAAAACAAAAGAGGGTTTGGGGGAAGTGGGCCAAGGCAAGGCTGTAGAGGCTTACTGCGTCCTGCAGGTCGAGAATCGCTGAGAGAGCGCGGGAGCAGAGAGATGGACGGGAAACCGGCTCGCGGAATGAGACCGGTCAAAGACGAAAAGTTCACCTATCGCCTCGATAAAAGAGGAGCGATGAAGGTTCCGGCTACCCTCTTTCTCTCTGAGAAGCTCCTCGCCCACGTAGAGGAGGAGGCTCTCAGACAGATGGCGGATGCCGCCTCTTTAGATGAAGCTTCTTACGTCTACGCCACCCCTGATATCCACACCGGCTACGGCGTTCCCATTGGAAGCGTCGTGGCAACTCCCCATATCGTTTCTCCGTCGGCGGTGGGATACGATATCAACTGCGGTATGAGGCTTCTCTCCACACCCCTAAAAGCCCGCGAAGTCGATCCGAGCCTGCTGGCCGGCAAGATCGCTCAGCTGGTTCCCCTCGGGGAGGGCAAGAGAAACCTCTCACTCACCAAAAAGGAGCTGGAGCAGGTCGTTACACGAGGCCTCGAGGGCCTGGAGTCGATCCTGCCTCGATTGGGGCTCCTAGAATCAGTCCTATATGATCTTTTTCTCCAGGATAGGGAAAGAACCGAGGACTACGGTAGCCTGGACGGATCGATAGATGGAATTCCTGAGAGGGGAATCGAGAAGGGCCTCGAACAGCTTGGGACACTGGGCGGGGGGAATCACTTTATCGAAATCCAGGAAGTGGTTTCGGTGGATGATCGAACGCGGGCCGAGGCGCTGGGGCTCTTCCAGGGCCAACTCACCTGCATGATCCACTCGGGCTCCCGGGGCTTGGGATACCAGGTCGCCGGCCACTACATGCAACAGGCCAAGGCTTATCTCAAATCCCGAGGCATTGTTCCACCCAATGGCCAGCTTCAGTTCTTTCGGGCGGAAAGCGCCGAGGCCAGGCGCTACCTGCAAGCTATGAACGGAGCGGCCAATTTCGCTTTCGCCAACAGGTCGGTGATGGCGATCCTGGTCAGGCAGGCCTTTGAGAAGGTATTCGGAAGCCAGGGGATAGGAGAAATCAGAAGCGTCTACGATGTGACTCACAACATCGCCAAAGAGGAAGCGTGGGAAGGCAGAACCTACACTGTCCACCGAAAGGGAGCGACCCGGGCCTTTGACGGCGAGCATATGAGGGGGACAGCCTTCGAGACACTGGGACAGCCCGTCCTCATTCCCGGCTCCATGGGAACGGCTTCCTACGTGCTTATGGGTCATGCAGGTTCCAGACGCTCTTTTTACAGCGTCAATCATGGAGCGGGCCGGGTCATGAGCCGAACCCAAGCGGCGGGTCGAAAGGGAAAGAGGGGCAGGACCGGCGTCAAGGCGGCGATCAGCGATCAGGAGTTCAAGAGGTCCATGGAGGGTGTTGTGCTCATCTGTGAGGATCCGAGGCGCATCAAGGAGGAGGCTCCGGCAGCCTACAAGGACATTGATGAGGTTATCCGCGTGGTTTTGGGAGCCGGTTTAGCCCTCCCGGTGGCCCGATTGGCGCCTCTGGCCGTGCTCAAAGGATAAGATGCTGCAGCCGTTCAAAAAGCTTTTCGATTTGGTTCCTTTTAGTTATATTGAACCCATACAGACAGTTACTTCAACAACCTGACATCGAATAGCATATCGTTGGCTGCGCCCGCAACCCAAACAATTTGGTTCAATACATGCAGCTAACGATTAAAGCAGCCATTATTGAGAGGAGAACGGTTCATGTCTAAACATACGTTCAAAACAAAGGTATCTCAGCTTCTGAACATCATTATTCACTCCCTCTACTCTCACAAGGAGATTTTCCTGAGGGAGCTGATTTCCAACGCATCCGATGCTCTGGATAAGCTCAAATATCTAACCCTGACGGATGATCAGTTCAAGAAACTCAAGACCAAATTTCAGATCGATATCGAGTTCGACTCCAAGGATCACAAGTTTCTGAAGGTTTCCGATACCGGTATCGGCATGGATGAAAAGGAGCTCTCCCAGAACCTCGGTACGATCGCCAGCTCCGGAACGCGTCAATTTGTCGAGAAGATGACCGGAGATTCCAAGAAGGACGCCAACCTGATTGGTCAGTTTGGAGTCGGATTTTACTCCGCGTTTATGGTTTCTGATAGGGTAGAGGGTATCAGCAAGAAAGCCGGAGAGGACAAGGCTTTCCGATGGAGCAGCGATGGCAA
>CAZLRN010000246.1:0-7318 GCA_964561715.1 uncultured Spirochaetales bacterium | reverse complement strand
GGCCTATGACACTACAGATGGAACTGAAAAATCCTGCCGATTACTTTCCCTACATCACGCACGAACTCAACCAGGAAAAACTCGTTAAGCACATCCTTTGGAAAAACGTTATTGGTGATCTCTTCAACGAGAAAAGCATAACGGATAATGGCGACGAGATCATTCTGAAAGGCGATGAGAAGGCTCCCCTTTTCAATGAGGTTATAGCCCGCGGTGTGCTGAACCAACAAAAGGTTGCTCACGATCCCTTCTCCGTTTGCACCGTTGTACCCAGACACCGCAGCCTTTATGACTACGGAATCGGAATGCCCATTCACAACAGACTGATCAACTCGGAGGTTATGATTCTTGCAGGTAGCAATCTCTTCGTGGCAGGCTACGACACGATGCTAAGGCACTACGGTGCCTTCATGTTTCTCCGAGAGGACAGCTTCTTGAAACGCCAGGGCTATCCCAAGGTGTATCTCTCCATAAAGCGCTACCTCGAAGAGGTCTTTCCTGCCTATCTTCACTATCAGATGTTCGAAGGTGTCGGCGAGAACAAGCTCAAGAGGGATATGATCGTCTACGCTGAGCAGGAAAAGCACCCCGTCACTAAAAAGCGAAGCGGAGGACGCACAAAGACCGGCAAGCTCAGGGAGTTGAGCCCGATAATCTTCGACAAGCTCAGGCAGCTGACCACAGAGAGCAGCACTAAGCTGTATATCTCTCCGGTCAGTGTATCGTTTTCCAAATACCCCGACGCCACGTTCATTGTGCACCCTGTCAAGCATGGCGGCCTCGTCAACGAACTACGTTACGTGCACGAACAGAATTTCGTCGCATCATGGTATCCCCACTATTCCCGCAAGCATACCGAAGCGAAACTCGATGTGGTGGTCAATTACGGCGAGCCTGAGCTGTTCAGCGGCGAGGATTACAAGACCTTCCGGGATGTGGTGCAGTACGCAAAAGGCTTGAAAAAGAGAATTGGTGACCTGGAAAGCATCTTTCCTGCCGTCCTTCTGTTCCGAGCCCTGGGCGAGAAGAACGAAATGTCCCTCCGTCAGCTAGACGACGAGTGTAAAAGGCTCTACAACCGCTACCAACACTTGGGTATATATACCGCGAAAGTATCGGGGAGCCCCGGAAATATGATGGACATCAGAGAAATCGTTGACAGGGCTGTCACCCTAATCAACTCGAACTCCGCCTACCTTATCTACGGCACTAACACGGACGCCTTTATCGAATGCCGATCTGGCCGTTTTATCTCCCTCGATCCAAACCTCCAGGAGTGGTACGCCAACACGATCTGCCACCTCGATCCTCCGGCTGCCTGAGATCTATAATCGCGACATGGTCCGAAGCCCGAAGTCCCTCTCAAAAGCCTCGTTGGAGTCATAGACAAATCCAAAGACCTCTCGCCAGATTTTGGCTTTCTCCATACAGAGATAGAAAAAGACTTCGTCCCTCCAGGGCGAAAGGGCTTCGGCCAGAGCTTTGAACAGAGAGATTTTAATCGCATCCGGATAGGTCACCTTGCCCTTGGGATCCCGAGCCATAGGCATCTGCAAAATCTTGCTCCTTCCGCCCCAGAGCCTCACTGCCCTTATCACGGGCTTAATGAGGGTGACGGATCCGAAGGAGACAAACAACACCTCGTGGGGATCGAACTTCCTCATCACTTCGTCGGCCACTCTGCAGTAGTCCTCTTTCCAGCCCTGATACCAGATCATAGGATGAAAATGGAAAGCGACTTTAATGCCCCGGTCGGCTGCCGAACGTGCTGCGCAAAGGCGCTTCGAATTGGGAGGAGTGCCGATCTCTTCGTGCTCGACGACCGTATCGGTGTTGAGAGACCAGCTGCACACAAGATTCCGGGGGAGCTCGCGGTTTAGCAGAACTTCGATGTTGGTCGATTTGGTTTTCAGCTCGAGCAGCACACTGGGATTTGTCTCAGCGAATCGCAGAAGGTCGTCCAGGATACCATAGCGGTTTCCCCATACAAGGGAATCGGATGCCTGACCGGATCCATAATGATAAAACTGCCGGGGATTCAGCTCTATGGCGGCAAGCTTCTTGCCGAAGTCCTCGTCGAATCTGGCCGTTTGCCCGTAAAAGGTCTGTATCGAGCAGTAGGTGCAGCTGAAGGGACAGGTTTCCACAGCATCGATGGTTCTGAGGCGGCAGCAGATCGTATCCGGGGAGGCAACAGGACAAAGGCCGGATATTCTCTTCTCCGATTTGACCTTCTCGATGGGGGTCGCTTTTGGCTGACGCTCCGCCCTACGCCCCCTTTCATACACCTTTTCTTTCGTCTTTATCGCTTCGAACCAAGCCCAGAGGGCCGAGAGGATCGGTGCCTTTTTCTCGCCTCTCTCTAATTCAGCACGATTTTCGCGCCACCAGCTCTCGAGGGAGGGCTCCTTCCACATCGAAAGATCCCTTTCGGCTGTCACAACGTGCTGCAGCTCCTGAAAGGTCAGCCGGTAGCGAAAAAAGAGCCCTCTTATGAACTCCTGGGAGGTCTTGGGCAAATGCTCATAGAGAGTGAGAGATGCGAAATTTTCGAACTTACTGCGGCGTTCGGCCTCGCTTTTTGTGTCTCTCAATAGATATACAACCCAACGTCGAAGTTAAGGAAATCCGGATTCGAGGTCAATCCATGGTCTATTCGAGGGAACCTAGCGTATCCTTGGATTCTCGCCAAAGCAGGGGCAATGTTTACCCGTGGATTGGAAAACGACACGACTGGGGATATCCCGACATTTGATCTGGAATACGGTACAGGATCGGGGGAATCGAACCTCCCAGGTAACGTGAAAATGCATACATTTCAAGCAGTCAGGTGCTTTCTGAGGAGAACCGACCTGATCCGCCTTTTCCCTTTTCATTCTTCTTTCATTATCGGATCGCGCTAGAACGCTTCTTGATTTTTCCCGGGCTCCGTGCATAATACTCTGATTTAGGAGGCTCATTGTGGCGGTAGCAGTAAAAGTCAAAGGCATGATGGAACGGTCTTCCTGGATCAGGAAGATGTTCGAGACCGGTAACGAACTCAAGGCTAAACATGGACAGGACAGGGTCTTTGACTTCTCATTGGGAAATCCCAATCTTGAGCCCCCCGCCGGGTTCATCGAAAATACTCAAAAACTGATTGCCCTTCCCCACTCCCACGGTTACATGCCCAACGCCGGTTTCCCGGACGTCAGAGCTCAGGTGGCAGACTATGTTGCATCCGAACAGGGGATCGATCTGAGCGCTGACCATATTATCATGACCTGCGGGGCCGGGGGAGCCCTCAATGTCGCTCTCAAGTCGATCATCAATCCGGGAGACGTCGTGCTTGCAGCCACTCCCTGTTTCATGGAGTATGCATTCTACGTGGACAATCACGGCGGTACCTTGGAATTGGTCAAAGGCAAAGCCGACTTCAATCTCGATGTCGAGGCCTTCGAATCGGCTATCACCGATCGCACGGCGGCGGTGATTATCAACTCTCCCAATAATCCCTCCGGTAGAGTCTATCCCAGATCAACCATCGAAGCTCTTGGAGAGATGTTGAGACGCAAAAGCCGGGATACGGGTCGGGGGATCTATCTCGTCAGCGACGAGCCCTACCGGAAAATTGTCTACGAAGGCACCGAAGTTCCGAGCGTGCTGGCAACCTACGAAAACAGCATCGTGGCAACCTCCTATTCCAAGGATCTCTCCATCCCCGGAGAACGTATCGGTTTTCTGGCCATCAATCCAAAAGCCGAAGATTCCACGAATCTGATCAACGGCATGATTCTCTGCAACCGGATCCTCGGTTTTGTAAACGCCCCCGCCTTGTGGCAGAGAGCCGTTGCCCGGGCGCAGGGATTGAATGTGAATGTGGATGACTACAAGAGAAAGAGGGATAAGCTCTGCGAGGGTCTCTTGCAGATTGGATACGAGTTCCAGAAACCTGAAGGCACATTTTACCTCTTTCCCAAAAGCCCTCAAGAGGATGAAATGTGCATCGTCGAAGCCCTTCAAAGAGAGCTGATCCTCGTCGTTCCGGGAAAAGGGTTCGGATGTCCAGGGCACTTTCGAATCGCCTTCTGTGTCGATGATCGCGTGATCGAAGGATCCATGACCGGATTCCGGCAAGCCTTCGAGAAGGCGAAAGAATAGTGATGGAGATTCTTTGCTAAGGCGCTTTCTCTCATACTACAAACCACACCTCAACCTTTTGATTCTCGATCTTTCGGCGGCAGTGCTCTCTGCAGGCCTTTCGGTCCTGCTTCCCTACATGACCCGCGGGCTGCTCAAGGTGGATATTCCGGCGAGAGACCTTTACGGCATCGTACGAACCCTCTTGATCATGGCTGCTATGATCATGCTGCTCATCCTCATGAGATTTATCCGTGTCAGATGGGGACACATACTGGGCGTGCGGATGGAGTACGACATGCGGGACGATATCTTCCGGCACATCCAGAAGCTCTCTTTCACCTATTTCGACAACACCAAGACCGGCCACATCATGTCGCGGATTTCGAACGATCTCAACATGATCGCCGAGGTGGCCCATCATGCGCCGGAGGACCTGTTGATCTCTTTCTCCATCATACTAGGCGCCTTCGGCTTCATGTTCTTCTTCAATGTGAGCCTGGCCATTCTCACCTTCATCCCCCTCCCCCTCATGCTGGCTTGGGGATGGTCCTACGGCCAGAGGATGAAGGAGGGCTTCAGGCAGGTCAGGAGAAGGATTGCAGACATCAACAGCACCGTCGAAAACTCTGTGCAGGGCATTCGGGAGGTTAAATCGTACGCACAGGAAGATCTGGAAATCGCCAAGTTCGCCTCCAGCAACACCAGGTTCAAAAAGGCCAAGGAGAGGATGTACGTGTTGATGTCTTTCTTCTCCTCAGGCATGCAGTTTCTGAGAGAGTTCTACTATCTGACGGTTATTGCAGGTGGTGTGTGGCTCATCTATCGTGGCAAGATCGAGGTGCCCGATCTTTTGGCCTTTATTCTCTATGTGAGCATCATCCTGCCTCCTATCGACCGGCTCGTTGATTTTATCGAGCAGTTCCAGCAGGGAACCGCCTCATTCGAACGGTTCATCGAAATCATGCAGATCGAGCCCGATATCAGAGACAAGAGAGGCGCCTATTCCCTCGATAGCGTTGCAGGGGAGATCTTCATCAAAAACATGTCATTCCGATACTCGACATCGCCGGATTGGGTCGTGAAGGATATTGACCTGCACATCGAAAGCGGGCAGAAAGTCGCCATTGTAGGAGAGTCCGGAGCGGGAAAGAGCACAATCGTTTCTCTGATTCCCAGATTCTACGAATGCCAGAGGGGCGTCATCAGCATCGACGGGCACAATGTGCAAGATCTCAAGCAGCAATTCCTACGCGAAAACATCGGACTGGTTCAACAGAATGTTTTCCTCTTCGATGGGACGATCCGCGAAAACATCATGTACGGCAATCCCGACGCCACGAACGAGCAGCTCGTTCAGGCCGCCGAAATAGCAAATATCGCCTCCTTTATACGCAGCCTGCCCGACGGATTCGACACAGAGGTCGGCGAGAGAGGGGTCAAGCTCTCAGGGGGCCAGAAACAGCGAATTTCTATTGCCAGGGTTTTCCTCAAGGACCCTCCCATTCTTATATTTGACGAAGCGACGTCGTCGCTGGATTCCGAATCGGAGAACCTCATACAGGACGCCATGCTCAGGCTGAGCGAAAACCGGACAACGATCATCATTGCTCACAGGCTTTCCACCGTAAGGCATGTGGACAAGATATACGTCATCAAAGAGGGTCGCATTGTGGAAGCCGGGCGGCATGAGGATCTCATCCAAAACGGCGGATACTATCACAGCCTCTACTCCCTGAATCTTTTCTAGTCATGGCGCTCTTTTCGAGAGATTTCGGCCGGGCAGCCTGCGGCTTGGAAGCCGCTTGCTCGAAACCCACGGGCTGGGCAGCCTGTGGCTCAGAAGCCGCTGGCTCAAAAGCCTTTGGCTCAAAAGGCAGCAGCGCTGAGAGCCCTCCCATTGTCATTCTCCACGGCCTCTTCGGATCCTCCAAAAACTGGATCTCCATCGGCAGATTCCTGAGCTCCTACGGCCATGCCTATGCCCTGGATCTCAGGAATCATGGCGACTCTCCGCATAATGCGAGCCACACCCTTTTTGACCTGATTGGGGATCTTTCAGAATGGATCGACTCTCATCTATCCGAAAAACCGGTCCTGCTGGGACATTCTATGGGAGGGCTGGTCTGTATGGGTTACGCCACGCAGTTTCCGAAACGGGTTGCAGGGCTGATCGTCGTGGATATCGCTCCAAGGCGGTACAGCAACGATCACTCCTGCGAGTTTCAGGCCCTCAAGCTCGATCTATCGCATTGCAGGAACAGGCAGGAGATCGATGCCCTCATGGAGCCCCTGATTCCCCAGGTATCGACTAGGCACTTCCTGCAGATGAACCTGGGGCGCAAGGGCCAATCCTACATTTGGAAAACCTACGTCGACGGATTGGAGGGAGCGAATGTATCGGCGGATTTCGCCGAACTCCAGGGAACCTATTGTGGAAAAACCACCTTTATCGTAGGCGGTGGCTCACCCTACGTTACCAAAGATGACCACCCTATCATCAAAAGATACTTCCCACAAGCTTCGATCAGGGTCATCCCTTCGGCGGATCATTGGCTACATCACACAGCTTCCGACGCATTCAAAAACGAGCTTGAATTCTTCTTTACATCCTAGCGGTACATCCTGAAGGCCACAGTAAAAGACCACCGCTTAGGCGGTGCGGGCTCAGTCGGGAGGGCGCGGCGTGGGCGGGGTGCGGTGCGGGCGGCTGAGCCCGTCCGACTGAGCCCGCCCACCCGCAGCGGCGGTACGGGCTCAGCCGCCCACCCGCAGCGCGGCTTCGAGACTGCAGTGAATAGCCTCCCTTGCCAAAGGGCTCTTGTCGTCGATTATCTCTCCCGCTGGTCGATCACCCGCTGCATCTTGGCTCCGCTCGAACGCTCAAGGGACTTGGGTTCTACAAGAGTCACCTTGGTTCTGACCCCAAGCACCGATTCGAGTTGAAGCCTGATGTTTTCTCTAAAATCCTGCAGAATCCGCATCTCATCGCCTTCTGGCAGGTTCCCCGGTATTTCCACCTTGAGCTCCATGGCATCGACACCGCCATCTCGATAGAGCACGATCTGGTAGTGGGGCACCGTTCCCTCGACTTGCAGCAGGACCTGTTCGATCTGCGAGGGGAAGACGTTGATTCCCTCGAGAATGATCATGTCATCGGTCCTGCCGGAGACACGGCTTATCCGATGCAGCGTGCGAC
>CAZLRN010000245.1:0-7338 GCA_964561715.1 uncultured Spirochaetales bacterium | reverse complement strand
CCAACTCAGATCGGTTTAGGAAAATCTTGCTAGAACAACAAGAAATTGAGCCGGAATTGCATACTACACGTAACACGGCCCTTCGATGACCGGATGGGCCGATATAAAATCTTCATTGACCTCTATGCCGATTCCCGGTTTGTCCGAAGGTGTAACGCGCCCGTCGGCATCGACTACATAGGGAGTGCTCACCAGCTCATCCCGCAGAAGGTTGTTTTTGGACACGTCGGTCTCGAAGTAACCGCTGTTCTCGAGGCCCTCCAGAAAATAAACGGTAGCCGCCATGCTGATGCCCGAGATCGAGGTGTGGGGATGAATCGGAAGCTTCCATGCGGAGGCCATGGCTGCTATCCGCAGCCCTTCGGTAATGCCACCGGTCTTGGCAATAGCTTCCCAATTGCATCTTGTAGATCTTGCTCCAGCACCCGACGACATCGGAGGCGTCCATACCGATCAGAAGGTCTCGAAGCGTTGTATTGGCGAGATGCGCCACAGCGCCGGGAGCCTGGCCATGATGAGACTCCCCCCAACCGACTATACCGCTCTCGGTCTTGACCTTGACAACGACGGCATCACGTTTGACGACTCGACCCACTCCCAGCGTGATCTGTCCTTCAGGGGGGATGGGTACAGAAACAGCTGTCGCTGTGATCTCAACGATTTTCATAATGTGTGTCTCCAGAAGAGAGATAGTCAATTATATCGAGAGGGGACGTAGGATGAAATCGTTTTTTCAGCTAGTTGCGGCAGATAGCGGAGGTAAGAAGCGACAATTCCTCGAGCCCCAAGGCTCAAGCCTCTATGTTGAAAAGCACACCAAGGCCGATCACCCACCTCTGGTACGCTTCGGTGTATTTTTCTCCGTCGATCTCGCGCTCATCTTTGGAGGTGCTCCAGATGGTGGTTCTGTAGGAGCCTGTCAGCTCCAGCTTCAGCAGCGGGCTGGCGTGGTACAGCACACTCAACTGATGATAGTGCTCGTAGAGGGTGGTTTCGCCGAAGTTCAACGGGAAGTAGAGGTAGTAGTTGAAGCCGAAGTTGAAGAGGGGCTCCCGATCGACGAGCAGGAAGTAGGTCAAGCCCGGTCTCACCAGAATCATGTGGTGGGAGTCGAAGGTGTTGAAGATGTACCGGTTCTTGAGCATGAGGACCCAGTTTTTTCCGGGAATAAAGTCGAGCTGGAACCGCGGGCTCACGTCGGCCATGAGAAGGTGCTCGTATCGGTCGCGGGAATCCTCCCATTCCCATACCCAGGCAGAATCGTCCCAAACCCAGTCGTCGTCGTGACGCTTGCCCCTTTGCAGTCGGTAGAAGGCGCCGATCTTGAGGTTTTCATGGAGACGATAGTAGCTGCCCAGGGTGAGAGACATGTAGCGCAACTCCCGCTCCTCGTCCTCCAATCGAGCCTTGATCTCGACCAGCGGCTGAAAATCATTGATCTTCAAAAAAGCCGCGATGCGCCCTTCGAACTCGAGAACACCTTCGGGCGCCACGGGAATATGATCCGCAAGGAGAGGTCCTGAAAAGCACAGGATCGTCAGTACTAATACCGCTTTGCTCATCCCTTTCACCTCATTCATGTATTTACTTTTTTACGATCGTCAGTCGTAGTCCTGATCGAGAAGATCACTGTAGGCCTGATCCAGGTTCGTCGTATCTTTCACTTCTCCCGCCCCCGGATCGGTGTTCCAGTTGAGCTCTCTGGTCCACGGGTAGAATCTGGGCGATGTGAGCTTGACTCCTCCTACAATATTGATTCCGAGGCCCTCTTCGACGACGACCTTCTCCTTGGTTTCGGCAATGGAGACCTCGACGCTTCCCTCGTTCACACAGAGCCAGACGTCCGGCTTTTCGTCTATGGTCTTTCCGAAGGCCATAAAAAACTCCGTTCCTCTCACGCCGGCCACGGCGTTCTGGGTCCTGACGTCGTAACGATCGACAGCCTGCCTGTAGACGCGGGAAAAAACACCGCCCTTTGTGAGATTGACGGATACCTGTCTTCCAAGGGAATCGAGGGATAGCACCGTGCTCTCCCGCATCTTGATCTCCGTCCCCTCGGCAAGCCGTATCACCGCCAAAGAGTCCTCCAGCGTCTCGAGAGTATCACCCTCGCTGACCTTCATACCGATAAAGGCTTCCGTCTCGTTTGTTCCCTGGGACACGAACACCTCACCGTCGGTGTAGACGATCTCACCCTCCAGGGCCGCCGCGAGCACGCCGAGAAGCATGAGCACAAAAGCGAGGACATACCTGGCCAGCATTCCGCGTAGCTTCATACTATTTTTCACAATCACCCTCACCGAACTGAGACCACAGGGTCTTTTGCTAAAGCTCGCTCTGTGGCCAATAGATCGCTATAAGTTAACTAAATCAGTCAGGAATTACAAGAAGATTTTGAATTTTTATGACTTCAATAGTTGGAGCAAAGGCTTTGAAGATCGCCGCCCCAAAATGTTGACAGCAAATCCCGAGAATGATGTACTCATATCCGAAACCGAGAGGAGGCAACATGTCATGTCTAAAATGAGGTTCGCTTTGACAACCGGTCCCGGTGATTATCTTACACCGCAGGGCCGCAGGTTCATGAAACAGCTAGGGTGCACCGATGTCATCGGCCATGGCCCTCGAAATAGGCTCTATGGGGCACCCCGTGCAAAGCCGGAGACCGAAGTCTGGGAATATGCCGATATAGTCCACGACAAGATGCAGGTCGAAAGAGACGGTCTGAGGTTCGAAGTTTTAGAGGATGCCCCCAACGCGGAAAAGATCTTCTGGAACCTCCCCGGCAGGGACGAACAACTGGAGAACTTCTGTAAGTCGCTGAAGAACTTGGGTGATGCAGGCATCAAGGTCATCAAAGTGCAGCATATGCCTCCCATCCGCTTGATGATTCCACGCACCTATCCTGATAAGCCTACAAGGGGAGGAGCCACCTCCACGGCTTTCGACTATGACGATATTAAAAACGCGCCTGCTACGAGCGATTTTGGCACCTATACCGAAGAGGAGGTGTGGGAGAACATCTCCTACTTCCTCAAAGGCACACTCCCTGCGGCAGAAAAGGCGGGGGTTGTCATTACTTTCCACCCGGACGATCCGCCCATTTCGCCCATTCAGGGATTCCCGCGTCCCCTGCGAAGCGTCGAAGCCTTCGACCGCTTACTCGAGCTTGTGCCCAGTGACAACCTGGGCTTGAATTTTTGCCAGGGATGTTTTGCGGAGATGGGCGAGGACGTCCCGGCTGCGATACGCCACTTTGGCAAAAAGAATAAGATCTACTTCGCCCATTTTCGTAATGTCATAGGCTCGGTGCATGAGCCGGGGGGATTCCAGGAAATATACCACGACGATCCTTCGGGAAGGGTCGATATGTTCGAAGCCATGAAGGCCTACTATGAGGTCGGCTTCGAAGGACCGATGCGACCGGACCATGCGCCCAAAACGGAGGGTGATGAGCTGCTCAGCCGCTCGGGCGGTTGGGGAACCCTGGGCAAGGTTCTTGGTCTCGGCTACATGAAAGGCCTGGCCGAAAGCATCGAAAAGACGGGCTACTAGCCGGCGGACTCTCTCAGAGCCTCGATCGTCTCGAGGCGGCGGTTTTTTCTCTTTGCCACCTGAGCGAAGGTCCGGGGCAGATCGGCCATCAGTGAGCCTGACTGTGCAGCGGCATCTACGTAGAAGCTCCTGATTCGCCCCTCCATTTCCGCTGCCCGTGATAGAGCCTCACTCAAGGATGTGGATTCGGAGGTCTCCGTGTTCCCTTCGTACCGCTCCTGTTCGATTTCGAAGGCAAATCCCCCCTCCAATGCATCCGATATTCCACCGTAGTAGGCTCGCTCCACTTGCTGGCTGAACCTTCGGTTCTCCTTAGCAAACTGCTCCAAGGTTTCGGCAGTCCCCGATTCGGCAAGGCCTGTATCGCCGGAGCCCGACCGGGCAGAAGACATCTCGGCGATAGCCGAGAAACGCTTCGCAAGCTGCTCGTAAAACCGAGCACCCTCCTCTTCTATGCGTTTCGCGAAGCTGAACACCTCGGATGCGGTGTGGAGAAGCACCTAAAACCACCTCTGGATCACCACTTTGCTTTCGGTGAAGAAGCGGACGGCATCCCTCCCCTGGCCGTGCAACACGCCAAAAAACGAATCTTTCATTCCGCCAAACGGGAAAAACGCCATCGGAGCGACAATGCCGATGTTGATTCCGACATTTCCCGATTCGACTTCGTACTGAAACTTTCTGGCACTCCTGCCGCTGGAGGTGAAGATGGCGTTGCCGTTGCCGTAGCGGCTGCTGTTTACGATACCAATCGCTTCATCAAGATCCGCGGCTCTCATAACGCTGGCCACAGGACCGAATATCTCCTCTCTGGCGAGAGTCATTTCGTTCGTGACACCCTCGAATACGCTGGGACCGATAAAGCAGTCCTGCGGAAAATCGCCGGAGATCTTGGGATTCCGGCCGTCGAGGATAAGCTTGGCCCCCTCCTCGATGCCTTTTTCGATATAGCCGAGAACGCGCTTCTTTCCATCGGGAGACTGCATAGGTCCCATCTGAACAGACTCGTCCAAGCCTGATCCGATCTTGATTGCCGAAGCGGCAGCGACAAAGGCGTCGAGAAACTTATTGTAAAATCCGTCGTCCTTTCCCACGATCAGCAGATTGGCGCCCGAGAGACATCTCTGTCCCGTATTACCGTAGAAAGAGGTCATGAGAGCCGGAATCGTGGCATCTAAATCCGCATCGGGCATGACCACCATGAAGTTTTTTGCCGCGCCCTGAACGATGGCTCGCTTTCCTTGAGCGCCGCATCGAGAGTAGATTTCCCGGCCTATGCTGCTGGTCCCGACAAAGGTCACACCTCTGATGTCGGGATGCTCGATAAGGGCCATGGCCACATCGGCGCCGCCGTGAACAACGTTGTAGACCCCTGGAGGGAATCCCGCCTCGTCGGCCAACTCGGCCAATTGAACCTGACTGATCGGATCACGGGGGGAGGGTTTAACGATAAAGGTGTTGCCGGTGGCCAGGGCGAAGGGAATATACCAGAGGGGAACCATGAAGGGAAAATTGAATGGCGCTATGTTGCAGAAAACCCCAAGAGGCTGATAGATCACGTACTCATCGATCCCTGAAGCGATGTCCTCGAGGCTGTAGCCCATCATCAGGGAGGGGATGCCCGTGGCCACTTCGACCATTTCGATTCCCCTTCTCGTCTCCCCACGCGACTCGTCTATTGTCTTGCCGTGCTCCATCGTTTGAACCCGGCTGAGCCTCTCGAAGTTCTCCTCCAGCAAACCTTTGAGCCGAAAGAGACACCGGGTCCGGGCCAACGGCGTGGTTCTTCGCCATTCGGGAAAGGCCTGTTTGGCCTCTCTCACGGCTGCGTCTACCTCCTCGCGGGTAGACATGGGAACAGTCGCTATTGTCTTCTGGGTGGCCGGATTGACAACATCCAACCGCTCTTTGGATTGCGAGTCGATCCACTCACCGCCTACTAAGTTTTTGAGATCAAGAACCTCTCTGATCGGATCTTCGAGAATCGCCATTTCTCTCGCCCCTCCCCTTAAATATCTGTCTAAGCTGCCGTTCCCGGCTCGCGCCCTCGGCGCAAGTAGGGACGGCTACATCTTTTCGGCCAGCTCTATGCGCTCGTTGCTGGGTCCGTAGATAAAGGCGTGACGAACCCCATCGAGAAGGGTTGGGAGCTCCTCGATGCCCTCGAACTCGAAGCGGGCTCTTTTCGACGCGAGTTCTTTTAACATGCTTGAAAGATCCGAAACCCACAGGGCAATATGCTGAACCGGTCCGGCATTTTTCGCAACACGAGTCGGGTCGACGGGGCGCACCAGCTCGATCACGCAGTCGTTTAAGCTGATAATCGCCGCGTCGATTTTACCGGTCGGGTGATCGACGACGCTTCGCCAATCGACTCGAAAACCGAGCAGATTCTTGTAGAAATCTATGGATTCATCGACGTCTTTCGTATAGACGGCGATATGAAAGAGTCCCTCTGCTGCCATTTTCACTCCTCTCAGGATAAGCCCTACCGTAGTCCCGCCAGAGAACCTGCGCCGCCCTGAGGCCAGCGAGAGCCTTTTCAATAATTTATTATTTAATCCAAGAAAATCCCTTGTTGAGGCGATCGTGCTGGTTCTGCAATTTCCTTTTATGGCCCCTCTCGAAGTTAAGCAGCCTTTTTAGCATCTTTTTGTCTTCTGGATCATCAGCCGCCGTCAGTTGCTCGTCATAGAGCTTGATCGACTCATTTTCCATTCCGATCGCCAGGCTCACGATTTGCAGGGCCGTTTCGATAGAAGAGATCTCAGAGTCCACAATCCTGAACTTGGGGTCTACCTCAGTCATCTTGGGTGCATAATCCCGTTCGAAAAGCTTGCGGAATCGCCTCGAAAGCACCGAGGCGTGAGCGGCTTCGTCCTTCGCCATTTGCGATATCTTCTGCTTCGCATTTTTTCTGGTGATCTTCTCCGAGAGCTTCGCATAAAAATCTCTGGCCTGGATTTCTTTCTCTATCGCTGCAGCTAAAATACCTTCATCCATTTTTCTTCTCCTTAAAAGCCTCTCTATTTAAATAGATATTCGCTTTCCGGTAAATCTATCTGGCGCACCAAATAGCGACACGCCACAAGAAATACACGGACGGTAGATATGCATAATGTATCCTATCTCGGGCGGGACGTCGATAAGGAAAAAGCGTTACCGGGACAGGCTTTCTTCAACCAGGTAGAGATTATTGCCTCGAATCGCCAGGTAGTTAAAGTGATGATGTGACTCGAATGCAACGGCACCGACACCCCTCAAGATGGAATCATACCGTTTTCCAGGTTGGTCATCCACGACAATCGATGTGAGGCCCTCGTATTTGGCTCGATAAACCACGCGTCTGCTATCAGGACTGAACATCAAGCTGCCTAGATCATCGTACCGCCAACCCTCCTCGCCGTCAACAACAACAAACCTTTTGCCATCCTCCTCAGCGTAGTAGGCAAACCGTTTGCTATCCGGGCTGAAGGCCAGCCCACCAACAGCTTCTCGTCGGAGAGATCTTCTACCGTCCACAACAACATACCAGTTTTCGCCTATTCGTGCACCGTAGGCCACTCGTTTGCTGTCAGGACTAAAAAGGAGTCCCCCCATACCATCGTATGCTTCCTGCTCGATGCCATCCACAACGGCCATCCAGCGATCACCAGCGATTGCTATATACGCCAAGCGAGAACTATCGGGACTGAACATCAAGCCGCTGATGCCGTCATAAGACTTCCCCCTTTCGCCGTCTACAACCACAAACCATCCGTCGCTTTCTATGCCGATGTAAGC
>CAZLRN010000244.1:0-7350 GCA_964561715.1 uncultured Spirochaetales bacterium | reverse complement strand
GGCTCGTGCAGATCGAGGTGGAGGGGCTTCGCCTGGAGGGACAGGAGGAAAAACCTAGGCTTACCAGAGACCTGATATGGGATGCGAAACGCCCCGAGAAGCTTTTCTTTGCGCTGAGCGTGCCAAAGAGCTTTGAGTCTGAGCCCCAGCGAGACGAGGTCATATTGCGTATGGCGGTGGAGCGCTCGGCTGATCAGGCGAGAGATGGATTCGAGCTCAAGCTTCCGATCAAAACGGACGTGCGGGTCCAGAGGCTCACCGCCGAAGCTGTTCTGGAGGCTGAAAAGACCGTGCCTCTGCCCGTACCCGAAGACAAGCCGAGGCCGGGCAGCGTTGTTCAGAGGGTGATGCTCACTCGCGAACCAGCACTTCTCAGGCTGCTTGCGGGGCTGAACATGCTCATCGAGTACGAGCATCTCTGCACAGAACAGAGGGTGAGTCAGAGCTTTCCGGTGGTGGCTCTGAAAGGTGTGCTCGACCGAATCGGAATCGAGGAAACTCGACCGCAATCCGAGGCGATTCTCCGGGATGTGTTCACTTACCTCGAGACTACCCTCAGGCCCAATGGGCTATACGGATTCTGGCCGGGCTCGAGGGGGTATGTGGGTCTGACCGCTTATGTCGTAGAGTTCCTCGTCCAGGCAAAGGCAAGCGGGTACCGCTTCAAGGAGGCTCTGCTCGACCGCCCCATTGCTGCTCTTAGAGAGGCACTGAGAAGCGATTACGCTGGTTTTATTCCGGGCTATGCATTCAAAGAGAGGGTGGAGGCCCTGACGGCCCTGGCTCTAGCCGGGCATTTCGACGACGCCTACGCTCAAGACCTCCTGGCCGGAGCCGTCAACTCCGACCTCTACGATCAGGCCAAGATTCTTCACCTCTTTCTGAAGCTCGGCGAAGGGGAGCGCAAGGGAGTGCAGAGATTGGTTAGCAGCCTCTGGCAGAATGCGATTTTCAAGCTTCGGGACAACAGGGAGGTTTTCGAAGGACTGGATTACAGGGACGCCAGATGGGGCGGCCTCGTGCTCTCCAGCGAAATCAAGACCCTATCGGAGGTCATCAAGGCCCTGAATCGATATGAGCCCGAAAATCCCAGGCTTCGGCTCATGATAGATGATCTCGTTGCCCGCGGCGACTTTGGCGGTTGGGGAAGCACCAATGCGAACGCTGCGGCCCTTCTGACAATGGCGGAAGTTCTCGAATCATCTTCCCTCAAATCCCTTCCAGAAGGTCTCGAGGTGGATCTGCTCTTTGATGGCCTAACCCAGAAAGTGCAAACCGCCAAAAGAATCGTTGCCACGCATACCGCAAGAGTGGACGCACCGGGTTCGATACGGGTCCGGGGCCTGCAGAATACAGAAGAGCCACCGAAGGACGGGATGCCTCGAGCGTGGATCTCTGTGGACTACGTACCCGAGACATCAGGAGACCTTCTAGACCAGAAGAGCTCCGGGTTCGCCGTAGAACGCGAGCTGATCACGATTGGGGAGAGTGGCAATATCGTGGATAGGCGACCTGCAAGAGCCAGGGAGAGTCTCATCTTTGACATCAATACCGTGGTCGAAGAGCATGTCTGTGTAACAAATCCTGAAGAGAGCAACTTCGTTGCAATCCGCGTGCCTTTCGCCTCAGGCTTCGAGCCATTGAATCCGGAACTGGCTACCGCTCCCAAAGAGGCTAAGCCGCAGGGGCGGCTGACAGCCACCCCCAGCTACACACTCTACGAGGACGATCGGATTACCTACTATTACGATCATCTGCCAAAGGGCACATACGATTTCTACTTTCGTCTTCGAGCCAGCTTTGAGGGAAGCTTCACCCATCCGCCGGCCAGAGCAGAGCTGATGTATGATATCGAACGTTTCGGCAGATCCGACGGCACTCGAATTGTAATCAATGCCTCCGAGCGCTGACCAATGAAACCGCCCTTTCTCCTGTCCGTGCTGTTGGCGGCTGCGCTGCTCATCAACGTTATTCCTCGGGTCAGGCTGATATCGCCGGAGGCAACGCCTCTCTTCGAGGACCGCCACGGCGAGTATCTGTCGGAAGGAAGAAGCGGTGATGCTGGAGCAAATGACCAGATGTTGGGTTTCTGGGAGGTTCCCTCTCCCGTGCCCAGTCGGATCAGGGACTGCATCCTCATCATCGAGGATAAGCGCTTCTACCGTCACAGCGGGATCGATCTCAGAGCGATTCTGAGGGCCTTTCATAGAACAGTTTTTCGAGGCGAGAGCCAGGGCGCCTCGACTATCGCCATGCAGGTTGCGCGGATGCAGGTACCGGCGCCGCGCAATCTGTGGAGCAAAGTCATCGAGACCGCGACGGCGTTCCTCCTGATCCAGAGATACGGCCATGATAGAGTGCTCAGGCACTATATGAAGATCGTGCCCCAGGGCAACCGAATCTACGGGTTCTCTTACGCGGCGCGTCGCTACTTCAAAAAGCCGCTCCAGGATCTGAGCTGGGCCGAGGCCGCTATTCTGGCCAGCCTTCCCAAGTCTCCAGACCGCTTCAACCTCTTCAAGTTCGAAGGATTTCTCTCATCCCTTTCCCGGGCGCGGCTAATCCTCGATTTGCTCAAAAAGCACGGAATGATCGACGAGGAGAGTTATCGTCAGAGCCAGAGGGAGCTAAGCCGATTTCGCATCCCCTTCAGGGAAACCCGCCCCCCTCACAGCTACCACTTCATCCTGCGCATCCTCGAGGAACAGGACAAAGATCGACGCTCTCTCAATCAGCAACCTCTTCGGATGAGGCAGCCGCTGCGGACGAGGCAGCCGCTGCGAATGAGGCAGCCGCTACGGACGAGGCGTCCGCTTAGAACGAGCCTCGATCTCGCCTTAGAGGAGCATCTGCAAGCCGTGGCCCGCAACGCCATGGTCCGCTACCGGCCCTACGGCGCAGGAAATGTGGCTATGATCGTTGCTGACAAACAAACCGGAGAGGTCCTCGGATACTGTGGATCCGCGGATTACTTCGATCAGGAGTTTGCCGGTTCGATCAACTACGCCCATACGCCACGTTCGTCGGCGAGCACTCTCAAACCCTTTCTCTACGCCTATGGCCTCGAGACGCGACATTTCTCTCCTGCAAGCATTCTAGCTGACCTTCCCTTCCACATTGTCAGCATCGACGGCGAGTACAGTTTCAGCTACAGCAATGTCGACGATGAGTTTCTCGGGCCCATGATTTACAGGTACGCCCTCGCCAATAGCCGGAACATTCCAGCCGTCAGGCTGCTGGCCGCCCTGGGCGTTAAGGAAAGCTACGACTTTTTTGCCAAGCTGGGGCTCCACAACAGCGAGCTCGGAGCCGACCACTATGGATACGGCATGGCCATTGGCGGCATTTATATTACCCTGGAGGATCTGGTCAGAGCGTACGGCGTTCTCGCCAACGAGGGGAGGCCCTTCACTTTGAAATGGCTCGCGGGCCAATCATCCTCGCCGCCGGCAAATCAAAACGACGGCGAGAGGCTCATATCCGAATCCACGGCTCGACAGATCTCCCTGTTTCTATCAGATCCTTTGGCCAGACTGCCCTCCTTTGCACGCCTGAGCGCGCTGGAGTTTCCCTTTCCCGTCGCAATCAAGACAGGCACCTCACAGGGCTTCAGAGACGCCTGGGCCCTGGCCTACACTTCGAAGTACGTTGTTGGGGTCTGGCTGGGACATCCGGAAAACGATCGTATGAATCACATCGGAAGCTATGCAGCCGCCAGCTTGGTGCAGAGCATTCTCTACCACCTCCAGCCTGCGGAATCCCGGGGCATCAATACAGAGCCCTTTCCCCCGCCTCGGAACGCCATTGCCGTGCGCCTCTGCCTGCTCTCGGGCCAGTTGGCGGGTGATGACTGCCCAAAGGTGACGTTGGAGTATTTCTCACCCGGGACGGAACCTTCGGCTCTGTGTACGGTGCATCGGCGATACGCCGTGGACTCATCAGACGGGGTGCTGGCAGGAGCGGACACCCCTGCCCATAAGGTCGTAACCCGGACCTTCACGATTCTTCCACCCCAGTTCTCGATCTGGGGCTCTCGAAAGGGCTATGGTGCGCCTCCAAAGATGCGTTCCTCCCCGCCTCCGGCCTCCATCAAGATCGTCGAGCCTCCAAACGGCAGCCGATACATCATCGATCCGGAGACACCCAGGTCGCTACAGTCTCTGCCCCTGAGGGCCGAGGTAACACCAGCGGTTTCCGAAATTATCTGGATCGTGGACGGCCGTGAGTATACACGAGCCTCGTATCCCTACGAATCACGCTGGCTCCTCGAGGAGGGCGAACACACCGTATCAGCGCGATTCAAAAACGCCAGCGTCGCGAGTGAAACGGTGTCGATTGTGATTTCCGCTTACTGAGTTATTTCAAGGCTTGAAGGTTGATGACTACGATCTGGCCGGCTGCAGTGCCGACATAGGCTTTGCCGTCCTGTACCACCGGCCTTGTGGTGATCCTGCCGTTCACATAGAGAGATTCTATCACTCTCCCAGATACGGGATCCGCCGCCACGAACTGCCTAGCCTGAGTGCCGTAGTAGATCCTGCCCCTATCGTAAAGCGGGGGTGCCGAGAGATCCTCTATAGGCTTGAACAGGTCCTGCCCGTTATCGAGAGAGAGGCCGAAGAGCCGCCCTTCGGAGTAGGCAAAAACACCGTGTTGCCCTACCTCGAGATCGTGGAAAAGCGTGCTCGACTTTTCCTGTTGAAGGGCACGCTCCCATAGAACCTTCTTTCGGGAGAGGCTGACGCAAACAATGGTGCCCTTTCGGCCTCCAAAAAAGGCCAGGTCCCCCCGTCTGGCATCCGAATAGACCTCCACAGCGCCGGCGATAGGTTGAACGGCTTTAGTGGGAATGGCGAGGAAGATGCCCCTCCTGATAGGATCGATTACCAGGAATTCACCCTTCTGATTGACCAGCAAAACGTTTCCGCTATAGACGGCCGGCGTCATACGTGAACCCTCAGGAATAGGAATCTGCTCCTGAATCTGGCCGCTCTTAAGATCGAAAATCCGAAGCACATCGTTGCAGGGATAAAGCCCTCTCTCCTCGAGCTGAATGACTCGTCTGCCAAAAAGATGACAGGAGTTCTCATCCAGGCTTTCACGATAAACGACATCTCCGGAGCGGGCATTTGTGATCACAAACTCTTTGGGACCCGAAAAGTAAACTCTATCACCGATTAGCACCGGGAATCCCCATTCGTTGGAGTCGTTCTGCGTCGAGAGGGACCAGAGCCTCCTGCCACTAATGTTGAGGGCCGTCAGCTGTCCCCGCTCGTCGGCGCTCGCGATGGTGTCTCCACCAAGGGCCAGCATGCCGATGATACGGCTTTCCGAAACCGAAAAAGTGCCAGCAATCTCCCTTGCCTCGAGAACAACGGAATAGGAAGTTTGCATCCCGTCCCGCACGAGAATATTGAGGTGCTTCTCATAGTAATCAGCTTTTCGCATCACGAAGGCAAGGCTCACTCCGTGTTCGAACTCGCCAGTGTAGCTTCCCCTATCCACAAAGGAGCCGTTGAGCAGGATTTCAGCATCCGGAGGATCAACGGAGAGATAAATGGTCTCCCGCTGAATGACCTTTGCCGCTTCCTTCTCGGTTGGGACTGGAGTCACTTTGGTGGTTTGCTCAACCACAGTCTCGGTGGCTTCGGTAGTGGTGGTTTCTGCAGCCGCTGTGGTTGTCGTTTCCTTGACTGCCGTAGCTTCAGCTGCTCGAGTCTCGGCGGTAGGCTTCTCCTCTGCAGCCGCCGTCTCGGCCGTAGGCTTCTCCTCTGCAGTGCTCGTTATGGGCGGGGTGCGGAGCTCCGACTGAGCCCGCCCACCCGTATCCTCGACAGGCTTCTTTGCGGCAACCTCTTGAGGCTTTGCCATTGCCTCGATCTTTCGAAGCTCGACCAGATACTCCCTGTCGGCTCCGATCTTGGCCTTAATATTCAGCTTTTTCTCTCTGAAACCTTCCCGCTGAATCAGAAGGACGAGTTCCTCCCCCTCATTGAAGAGCCCGGAGAATCCTCCCCGGCCGACGAACTGCTCATTAAGATAGACCTCTGAATCGACGGGCGAAGCTTTTAAAACGATCTTCACTAGCTTGGGCTTCGCCGCAGCCTCGGCTGGGCTCAGCGTGGGCGGGGTGCGGAGCTCCGACTGAGCCCGCCCACCCGTCTCTTCCTTCTTTTCGGCTGCCTTCTCGATTTCTTGCGGTACCTCCGTCGACTTAGTGCCCACCAAGCCAACTGAAGAAACAGGGATTGAAATAGATCGTATCTTCTCGATTTGATCGAGTTGCTCCCGACTCTCCTCAGAAACCGCTTTGGGTGATCCTATCTGCTCGGCGGACTTCTGAATCGCCACCTCGATTTTCTGGTCCAGCGCCTCCAGCTTCTCAGCGGCTATCTCGCTCGGTTTCTCCGTCGCCGGCTTCTCCTCGGCAACGGCTGCCTCAGGGGGTGCTTCCCTCACGATCTCCTCGACAACATCCTCGACCACCTTGAAGGCTTCTTCGGTTTCCGCCAGCTCCTTTTTCTCGATCGTGACTTCCTGGTTAGCCTCGACGACCGGCGCCGCCTCTTCGATCTTCTCGATGCGCTCGAGGAGAGCGGTGTTCTCCTTTCCAGCTTTGTCCTTGAGCCCCTCGACATCGACCGAAGCCGGTAACACGCCAACCGCGCCTTCTTTCACAGCGAGAGTCATGGTCCTATCTGCGGTTTCCTTGACCATGAACTCCGTCCCCCTAACCCCACAGGTAGCAGTTGAGGTCTTCACGCTGAATTTTTCGTCCCCTGAGAGTTTGCCGACCTTGCAGAGAATCGAACCAACCGCCATTTTGACATCGACGCTTGTCTGTCCCGGCTCCAGAAGGATCGTGTTGAGAGCGACCTCAGTGTTTTCCTGGATCCTCACGCTGGCTTTATCGCCGAATTGGAGCTCACAGAAAGAATCCTCTCCTACTTTGAGTGTGTCCTCCTGTTCGACGAAATCACCAATATCAATGAACTTCCAGGTATCGTTGCGGAGTACTGAAACGTCTCCTGAAAGAAATGTTACTACGGCTTGGGTTAGCTGTGGTGTCTCTACGGGGTTGAGCTCCGTTTCCGTAACCTTTGCCTCCTCGATAGGCCTCTGACACATGGTGAGAGCGAGGAGCGCCACCCAGATTAGAACGAATATCAAAAGCTTTTTCACCCTGCTTACCTTCCGATTATTAATAGTATCCCCTGTTTTTCCAATTATCCATTTCCAAACGGCGTAACCCTTTGTGCAATTCCGGCTCAATTGCTTGTTATTCTAGCAAGATCTTCCGAAACCGATCTGAGCCGGAATTGCTACAAGCTTGCTCTGCAAGCAGCTTGC
>CAZLRN010000243.1:0-7352 GCA_964561715.1 uncultured Spirochaetales bacterium | reverse complement strand
GCTCAGGATAAGGATCAGGCACAAAAGGTTCACCGGACCGTGGTTCGACTATCTCTTTGTATCGAAACAGGAACTGGAAGAGATGCTCCGGTCGACAGGATGGGGGGTCAGACAGTATATCGACACTCCAAAGGCTCAGTACTTTGTTATTCTTGAGAAGGTGAGAGCGTAGTTTCTTACCAATGACTTGAATATGACCCTGGTAGCCATTTTTGTGGACGTTCAAAATATCTACTACACCGTTATGGAAAGATACCAGGCCCATTTCAACTACTCCCTTTTTTTCGACGAAGCCCGCGCAGACAGGGCTCTCGTGTCCGCCACGGCCTACGCCACTGAGCGAGATGACGAAAGACAGAGAAACTTCCAGAATATACTCCGCCGAATTGGATTCGAGGTTAAGCTCAAGCCTTACATCCAGAGGGCCGACGGATCGGCTAAAGGTGATTGGGACGTTGGGATCTCACTGGATATGATTGACGCCGCCGATAACGTCGATGAAATCGTGTTAGCTTCGGGGGACGGTGGTTTCACATCGGTAGTCGCCAAATTGCGGGACGAATACAATATCTTCGTCAAGGTATATGGTGTACCGGGCCTGACGGCCAAAACACTTATTGAAGCGTCCTCTCTGTACGTACCTATTCGTGGAGACTTGCTTTTGCAGATACCGACATCCTGGTGATGTTAATCGATGATGATGCTATGAGGCAAAACGATGAACGAGGAACTGAGGGCGAATCTGGCAAATTGGAACGAGCGGGTTCCGATCCATCTGAAATCAGCCGAATACAATATCAAGGAATTTGTTCAGAATCCCTCCTACATCAGCAAGGTCGTGGAATTCGACCGAACGCAGCTGGATAGCGTCGAAGGGAAATCGTTGCTGCATCTTCAGTGTCACATAGGAACCGACACTCTCTCCTGGGCACGTTTAGGAGCGGATGTGACGGGAGTCGATTTCTCCGAAGCGGCTATCGAAGCCACCAGACAGCTCAGCAGAGACTGTGGCACACCAGGTCGTTTTGTGGTGTCAGAGTTCTACGAATCACCTTCGGTGATTAGCGAAAGGTTCGACATCGTCTATACAGGAGTTGGAGCGATCTGCTGGCTTCCTGATATGGGCGCTTGGGCAAAAACAGTAGCAAGCTTCATCAAATCTGGCGGGGTGTTTTACATTCGTGACGGCCATCCCATGATGTGGGGACTCGCCTGGGAGACCCCGGACAACTCTTTTAAAGTGATCTATCCCTACTTCGAAGCCGGTGGGTCGATCAAAGAGGACGAAGAATCGACATACGCCGGAAAAGGAACTCTGGAGAACAAGACGACCTATGGGTACAACCACGGACTCGGAGAGACGATAGATGCGCTTCTTAAGGCCGGACTCGAGATCGAGTTCGTGCATGAGCATACCTTTTGCGATTGGCAGGGCGTAAAGCAGCTGGTGAAGGGCCAAGATGGCCGCTGGCGATTGCCGCCGGATCAGAAATTCTTGATTCCCTTGATGTTTTCGATTAGAGCAAGAAAGCGGAGATAATACCGAGCCCGATCTGGCAGCCCCGAGTCATTGCTCCTCGTTCAGCATCCATTCGATGTCGACGCCGGCATCCTTCAGAGTCTTGATCGAGCTCAGCTTAAGCCTATAGGTCTGATAGACAGCGGCTCGGACCATGGACCTTTGAAAGTCGTTCATATCTTTTTCGAGAGAGTCCTCGATCTCTTCCTCTACAAACTCCATATCTTCGCGGCTGAAAATCCGATAGGTAAAATCCCACTGGGCCTGTGAACCATCTGAGAGAGAGAAGAGATTCTTGACTACGTAGCTCACATTGGATTCGTATTCGAAATTGTCAAAGCGAAAGATCCACTGCTCGCCCCGCCTATCGTATTCCCCTTCCTGTTCGACAAATCCCAATGTTTGATCCTCTATGATGAATCTGGCCTCTGTTAGCTCAATGCCATCTTTCAGCTTGAAAAAGAGAGGCGCGAAGGCTCCAAGGGCCCTGGAATCCTGCGTGGTGCCGAGCACAAGGTAGAGGTTCTGCTCGAGGTCCCTTCCATCAAGGGCACCGATTTCCATAGACCAGTCGAAGATGTCTGCCCTACTCTTGAGCCTAAGCCCTCCTCTGGTGACCAGTACCTTTCCTCCCAGGGCTGTCCGATACTGATCCTGCATGACATCGGATAGGCCTGTGAGGCGTACGAATCCAGCGACGGGAAAACGACTGTATCGTAGCGGTCCCGTGGCTGTTAGAATTTCGACCAAACCCCCTTTACTGCCCTCGGTGAGCTCTATGGTGCTGTCCCGCAAAATATAGTCCATTCTTTGCAGCTCGGTTACCTTTCCCCCCAGCCTGTGCATGAGCCTTCCCTGCAACCGGGAAACGATTCCTACCACCTGGTCCTCGGTGAAAGCGGCGGCGCCGACTAGCACGAACAAAAGCACAAGGAAGGCGAATCGCATCCCATTATTTTTCATCCTAGTTCATCCTCCCCTAATCGGGCTCCCAAAGGTAGAGCTTCTTCTCCTCGTCATAGTATGTATAGTACACCATTTTAAAACTGACTTCCGCATCGGCGAGCTTCTTTCTGAGCTCCTCGGTAAAGGCTTCTGTCATTTGAATAGTGTTTCGCTCGTCTCTGATCTGAGATTGGGCGGCTGAGATCGCAAAGTTTACCTCTGGACCGCTGAGAGCATAATTTTTGATCTCCCCGGTCCCAAGACATCCGGCATAAAAAGCACATCGATGAAGACAGATATCAAAAGCAGCAACGTATCGTTCGTCGGAGTCAACGTACTGCTGATCGATAAACTCCTGCCACTTGCCCACTAGATCCATGCACTCCTGAGCGCAGCGAAACGCACGCTCCTCGCTTCCCTCCTCCCAAATCGGTACATTCCAAAAGCCCAAAACCCCATCCATGGACAGCATGTCGTGGCTGCCGCCATGCCGCTCGATGGCAGCAAAAACCAAGTCGAGGTATCTCTCGTAAACCCTGGTATAATGCTCCGCCTCCTTGTCAGTCTTTCCGAGATTGGGAAGACGCTTTGGTAGAAGCACCATGATCACGCCGTTCTCGATTACCCTCTCCTTCTGCCAGTCCTCACCGTCTACAGAACCGGATAGCTTTTTCATCTGGGAAGGAGAGAAGACCCGGCTTGCGAGCATCGTGTAAAGCTCCTGCCGCCTGGTGGTGTACATGAACCGAGCGATGGAAACAAATCCAAACACCATCATCGCGATGGCGAGAGGGGTTTTGAGAGGTGCAAAGAGGCCAAAGAGAAACAAGAGGAAGTCGATTGCAATCACAAGGAATATGGCAGACACCGTCAAAAGCAAACCTCGGAACAGATCGTTGTTCCAGGTGATGAGAAATACGCTTCCTATAAGAAGTAGATAAAAGAGAGCTGTAATCCACTCCGGAGCTTGAGTGGTGAAGAACCGATTTCTCAGATTCGAAAGCGCGATGATATGGGCCATAACGCCGTCAACGGTTTCGACCTCGTAGGTAAAGACGTTGCGTCCCGAAGCCGGCGTGATGATAATGTCGTTGGTTTCCCCCTCACTGAGGAGAAATTCGGGGACACTGGTGGAGGCGATAAAAAAATACTCCGCCTGTCCTTCGGGCTTCATCCGACTTCGGCCTTCCAGCTTGAGTTGCACATCTATGCGATTTTCGAAGTACGCTTCGATCGGCGTTGTAAAATCCAGATAGCTCGAATGATTGGCAAGCCAGAGAAAATTCTGTTTGAATTCAGAGATATTCTTCGATGTAAAAAAATTGTAGTAGTAGAAGTCAACAAGCTCTCTGATCCCTTTTCCAGTTTTCTCCCGAAGCCGTGACTCGATACCACTCTCGAGATCGAAGCCGCTCAATCCCATCGCAAAATCTGTCCAGAAGTTGTATCTTCCGTCGCTCCCTTTCTCCATTACCTCGCCTGCAATATACATGGAAAGCGGAAGCGAACAGTAAAGAGAGCTTACTTCGTCGCCGTACACTAAAAGCGGTGTGTATCCAACCGCTGCCTTGACGTCTTCCGCTCCCTCGAACCCGCTGCGAATGCTCCCCCTCAAATAGTGGATATTGCCCAGGAAGATGCGATCGAGAAGGGATGGGTCCTCAGCTCTTTGGACAGCCTGCGAGAGTATCCTATCTCCAATGAGATCGGGCCGCAGAAAGCTGACGGTCTCGGGTTCCTGAATAAGCATCCCTCCGAAAACCACATAAAGATTTTCAGGAATGCTGGCCAGACTGGCCACGAGAGGATCGAAGGATCCCGGAATACTGCCAGACGCAAAGGCAAAGTCGATCCCGATCACAATTCGTTTTTCCGGATGAGCCCGGGCGTATTCGCCGATAACATCGATTCCGTCGGCGATCAAGTCGTAGTCCGTTACCTCCACGCCCCGATCCTCGAGCAAAAGCTTGATTTTAGGATCGATGCTGAGACAGTAGACGCCAGCCAGGCTCTTCTCCGCCTGCTCACGCCCGATAAAGAGGTTGCGGATACCGGTAAAGAGGGAATACTGATAAAAAGCGTTGGAGAAAAAAATGATCCCCCAAATCAGCATGAAGAGTCCTGCGAGGATGGAGACCGTTGTCTCGATAAACAGCGGAGAGAGCCTCATCTCCTTTCGGTATTGCCGAAGAGAGAAGAATCGCGTCAATTGCTGCAGAGCTTTCAATAACTGAATCCCCCCAGTGTGCCACCTATTTAGGCGGTACCTTGACGGTCCATGGTCCTTGAACAACCTCCCTCGTTGTGGAGAAGCTAATCGTTCGGTCCTTATAGCCGTTGCATTGAATGGTTATATTGAAATCCTTATCCGGCGGAAGGGCGGTTAGTACTTGACCATTCTGATCAATTCTCCAGTAGGCGGAGTAAAAATCGCCGCTCTTCCACTGCTTGTAGTACTGTTTGTCCGCCGCACTAAGTGAGCTCTGAAGGTCCTGCTCAGACATTTGGGCGAGAGTTGAAACCTCCGACACTTCTATCTGCAGATAATGTGCGATACTCCCAATGTCATAGCCGATACGTAGGTACTGCTGAACCGCGCTATAGCGGTTCATGTAATCGGCGAATTCGACGTAGCCGGTCGCATCTTTGAGATCGATTTCTTTGCTGTAAGCCACCAGTATCCCATTTTTCAGCGCCACCTTCTCGTTGACACGGGAACGAACGTTGAAACCGACATACACCTCGTTCTTGTATCGATCGGTGGAGGGATCGGCGTCGATCCATTCACGCGGAATCTCGGGGAGATCGTAGACCTCATACCACAGACGAATGGCAGCAAAGGGCTGGCCGTAGTAAGTGATCGGCTGTGCGAGAGAAATGTTTCTACCCCTGGCATCCGAGCGGTCCCAAGTATTTATTCCAATCAGCTTATCTCTGTAAAAGATGCCTCCTCCGCTGTTTCCCCCTGAGATAAACGCAGTGTGCATCATGTGGGATCGCTCCGTCGCCTCAAATCCGATAAAATCTCCCTTGCTGATCGTCACATTCGTCTGCGGCCCGATCCCAGGAAAGCCCATGCTGGTTATGGTAGGCTCCCTTATGGGTATGTCAAAGGGGTTTCGAATCTCGGCATAGGGAAAGGTGTCGCTAGGAGTGATCTCCTCCAGCATTTCCGGTATCTTGGTGGTGGGATTCATCTTGGCATGAGCCACGATCTTGCAGATGGCCCGATCCCGGTCATAGCGCCAATAATCCCAATCGATGTACCACGTTCTCGCCAGGTATCTGACGCTGATCCGCCTGATGTTGTTCTTGATGTCCTCCACCGTCGGAAGACTGACCCAAAGATATCCCGGATTCGCCGGAATCGCTACGGATGTGAGGAAGTTCCCCTGAGGATCCTGAACGGGCTGAATGTAATAGCTGTCCTGAGTCCAATCATCAGCAACGTGAGCGTTGGATACGATCCAGCCGTTTGCAGTAACGACCACACCCGATCCGATGTCCATATAGCTTCGCTCTTTGCTGACAACCTTGCCTCCACCGAAATCTGGTTGGCCGTAGTTTATAGTCACCTCGTGGTCCAGCGGTATTCCGGATACGAGATAGACATCGTAGATCTTTCCGAGACGGGCAACGGAGGCAATCGTTTCGTCAGAGACCCAGCTTGTCGGCTGCTGAGCCGAGACCCAGGCTGACAGGATAAAAGCCAGCACCAGTGCGACAAGACATTCTCTCTTCGGCGATGAAGTATTCAGAGACACTCTAGGCCTCCTTTCGAAGATTCTTCAGTATCTTCTTCACCAAAACGAAATGCTTGGAAAAGTTGGGTGTGGGGCTTTCGACACTTACGATGACCCGTGTAGTATCCTTCTGAGCCGTGTATTCGAATATATGCGCCCAGTAGGTCTGGCCCTGCATACCCTCGAGCTCTATGCTCCGATCGGACTCCTGGAGACTCACTTCGTAGCCAGCCAGCTCGAGGGTTTCCTTGCGGGCTAGCCCTCCCATTCCGAAGCCCAGGGAGTCCTCATGAATCACTACTTTGACAAAAAGAGGATACCGTTCATCCTTCAGATTGGTGCTGAAGGTATTGATGTTGTTCTCCTCACCGACATGCCTGTACGAAGCGGGAAGACAGAAGGTGAGCTTTCTATCCGATGAATAGAAGATTGTATCCCGTTCGATGTGAATTCGGAAGATCAATCCCAAGGCGACAAACAATACCAGGGCGATGACAGATACCAGGTCGAAGGAAAACTCCAGAGCCTTGACTTCGCGGCTCTCTCCACGTCCGATGCTCCTCTGAATGAGGATAAAAGCCACCAACAGAATGACTATTGAAATCACAAGAGTAAGAACAACAGATATCAGATCAGAGCTCGTTGCTAGATTCATCTGCAAGTGATCATCCAGAAAGGCGTAGAGGGCAAAAACGACGACGGCAATTATCAGGGAGAAGAGGAAGTAGATCTCCCTTCTGGTTTCTCTGATTCTGGCCTGACCGAAAAAGTAGCCTGTCAAAGCTCCCAGTGATGAATAGACCATGAGCTTTAAGAGCAGGGAGTAAACAAGGTAGTAGAGAGAGACTTCTGCAGCGCCAAAGATATTCTTCATGATAAGCATCAACGCGTAGCCAATCCCGACAAAGGCGCCGTACATGAGACCGTCGACCGATTCGTTAAAGTGACGGGCAGGATAGTAGATGTACCGTAATACAAAATAGATCGCCAGGCCCGGGATGATTCCTCTGCTAAAAATGAGATGAACAAGGGGAATTGCATTGGCGTTGATGATCCAGGCTTCGAGATTAAAAAGGGTTCCACCGAAAAAACCCGAAAAAGCTATCTCGCTCACCATACCGGCGATAAAAGCCGAAGCCACCATG
>CAZLRN010000242.1:5250-7365 GCA_964561715.1 uncultured Spirochaetales bacterium | reverse complement strand
ATGCGACCGCTGATTCAATCTTCGAGAAAATCAACCGTCTGTGTGAGCGTATTTCCGGGACAGAACACTAGCCCACCGCAACCGGATAACGGCCCTCCTCCAAAGCGGTATCGTAGAGGGCGACGATCTTTTCGGCTGAAACGTCGTATTGAATATTGTGAACCGGAGCAAAGACAAATCCACCTCCCGGCGCCAAATCCCTGATCCTTTTTCTTGTCTCTTCTATGACCTCTTCGACGGTGCCAAAGGGCAAAATCCGCTGGGTGTCACAACCCCCACCCCAAAAGGTGATGCGGTCACCGAATTCTCTCTTGAGTACCCTGGTATCCATGTCTCTGGCGGAGACCTGAATGGGATTCAGAGCGTCCACGCCGATCTCGATCAGGTCCGGTATGATCTCGACGATCGAACCACAGGCGTGAAGGAGAATCTTGGCGTCTGAATGCTCCTTGATATAGCGATAGAGCTTCTCCTGCCTCGGCTTGATGAACTTACGGTAGTGATCCGGTGATATGATCAACCCCTTCTCCGAGCCCAAGTCATCTGAAATCCGGACTACGTGCACGTAGCGGCCAAAGGCGTCGAGTGCATTACGGGCCAGACCTATGGCAAAATCGAGCATCCGGTCGAGAAAGCTGTTGAGAAAATCCGGGTCAGCGATGAAATCCGTGTAGAACTGGATGTGCCCTCTGATCCAGGAGGGAATCCCAAAGATGGCTTCGCCGAAGCCATTGAGCACAATAGCGCTGTCTGTGTTTTCGTAAAGCCCCCTGGCCTCTTCGGCCAGCCCTTCCACCCGCCTTGGATCCGACGGATCGGGCCAGGGATGCCGATCGAGGTCCTCGATGGATGCCTCGGTGAGGGGGTTTTCATACATGTCGTAGTAGTGACCCCCGGCAGAGGCTTTCCACTTGACCCCCCACTCGTCGATCAGGCCTCCGTCTTCGAGCGTTTGCCATGGCCTGGCAGGTTTGAGGAAGAGTTGCCTCGTATCGACACCAAACCTCTCGATCACCGCATCTTCGATTCTCACAACCTGCTGCATCTTGTCGATGATCTCGAAGCCCCGATCGGACAAACCGAGATGCTCCTTGAGACGTATATAGGCCTCCCGGTGGATGGAGGTCACAGGGGTTCCTATATCGATGGGGACTCGGTCCGCTTCCTGATGATTCAAGGCTCGTAACAACCTTTCCCTGGAATTCACAATAATACCTCCTCTGTCTTTTTATTATAACTTCGATCAATAAAGCGGGTCTTTATGTCCCTTGTTCATGATCAAATATATATTATAATTTTCATATTCTATTTATTCGGTTATTGATTATTCCCTTACCATTTTGCTATATTGAGGCAGTGGCTACTCTGATCGGCTTCCGCTTCAAAAACATCGGGCTCTATCTCTTCAGCCTTATCATTCTTTATCTTGCGGCAGTCTATTTCGGCGGTTTCTTCTTTTCGCTCTTCTACTTTTTCCTGCTTCTCCCCGTCGCCACAATCGGCACCACAGTTATCGCCCAGATGGGCTTAAGCTGCGATCAGAGGTTCGACGTCGAGTATCCCATCAAGGGCCAATCCATAAACTATCATTTATACCTGACAAACAGAAGTGTCTTCCCTCTCGCTCGAGTCAACGTGAGTTTCAAGACATTTCGCTCAGAGTTGAATGTGCTTCTCGACGGGTTTTCCACCTTTCTGACACCGCGCTCTAAAGTAAAGAGAACCTTCCAGCTGCACTTCGAGTTCAGGGGGGTTTACAACGTAGGGCTGGAGAAATTCCAAGTCGAGGATGCGCTCGGCTTTATCGTGATACGTAAGCAGGTATCTTACCGAACCATCTACATCTATCCGCGTATCAATCTGCTGAGAGAGTTCGATTTGAGCCGGGAGGGTTTCCGGGGATTCGGCGTTTACACCGCCGACGCGGGAGATCCGGATTACGCCCTCTTTACCCAGTTGGGGGAATACCGGCACGGAGAATCCATCCGTCACATCTACTGGAAAAAGTTCATAAATCTAGGAATCCCCTTTATAAAGCAATTCGAGCAAACCGCCACTTTCAGCATGAGCATCTACCTGGATACCCGGTTTTACAGAAACGGCTCCAACGGATCC
>CAZLRN010000242.1:0-5150 GCA_964561715.1 uncultured Spirochaetales bacterium | reverse complement strand
GATCCGACGGTCTGCACAAGGCTCTCTACGTCGAAGACACGTCAGTGGAAATTCTTGTTACTCTGGTCAAGCATTTCCTCGATCGCGGCATCCCCGTGAGTATCAATGCGCCAGGACTCGACACCTACCGATACCTGGCAGCCGCGCCAACTCACTTCGAATCCTTCTACAAATCAACAGTGAAACTCAACTTTCAGGACACCATCAGTCCGGCGGCCCTCTTCAAAGCCGACACCTCCGAGCTGATCTCCAGCAAGGATGCCCTGATCATGATTACCCATCAACCTGATCAATCGATAGTCTCGCTTATGGAAGAGATGAGCCGGCGCAATCACAGATCCATTCTTATCATCAATCAGTCAGGGTTGACTCAGAAGGAGAGAATCCGGAGTGCAGCCTACTCCGAAGATTTATCTCGGCGGGGCGGACGCGTACTCATCGTAGACAACGCCGACACCATTCTCGAGGATCTTAGGAGATAATCCTATGAAATATAAGCCAATAGAGGTCGAGGAGAGCGCATTGCCGAGCGAGGAAAGAACCCTCGGCACGGCGATACTCGCCTTTTTCTTTTCCATACTCTTTCCCATCGTCTTCGGAATCATTTTAAAGTCTTCGATATCGTTTATGGTCTTTGTTCTTGTCATGGGTATTAAGACCATACTATACGCAGGCTCCTACTCGTCAGCCTATCACGGGAAGACATTCAGAATACTCTCTCGTCTTTCGACTCTGATCTATGCAGGTTTTCTTTTGATCTTCATCTTGATTACACCATACTCCGCTTACCGCTTGTGGCTGGAAAGCTTTACCTCTGGAGAGTCCAGCGGAGCTGTATCCAACATGCTGGCTCTTCTGATCGGGTTCTTCTCCTCCGTGCTGTCCTCCACCTTCTTTTACGTCGATTTCATATGGCCCTTCCTCGGCATGGCTCTTATGAGCGCGATCCTACTGGCTTTTGTCTTCAAGGCAGCCGCCCTGACATCTCTTCTCGTTGCCGGCGTGGTGCTGCTCTGCATCGGCTATTCGATCATGAAAAGGGATAGCGAGTCTTATCGCCTCCGCATGGTCGGGCACTTCTCGATTCTCATCCTGTTGTCCTTCGTCGTAACCATTGCTCTCTCTGCCAACAAGACTCCGGGAGGGAACCTCTTTGTCGATCACACGGTTTACCCCTTTTTGAGAAGAACCGCAGCCAGTGCTTTTCCGAACGTCCAGCTTCCAGAAGCCGTTCCCGGGTATGGATTCAGCTTCAACGAAACCAGGCGATTAGGCGGGAAACCCTTTTTATCAACCAAACCTCTCTTTCAGGTTTTCTATCCTAAGAGGGGCAAGATCTATCTGAGGACACGTACCTACGATACGTACAAAGGCACAAAGTGGGCCTGGTCTCAACCGGCAGCCAGAATTCCCAAAGGCGAAGTGATCGAATCCTCCGATAGAAGAAGGCCGAACGAAATCTACATCAAGCTGATGACAGAGTTCTATTCCCTGTTACCGCATACTCTGGAAACGACAAAGGTGCGCTTTAAGGACAAAGCACCGAACATCGAAAGGGGAAACTGGGATACGGGCATCTCACTGCTCCATCCGCTGAAAAAAAATGAGGAGTTCTACCTCCAGATCGCTTCGTCAAGCAGCAGTATTCCGAGAAACGTTAAGCCCATCGCGAAAAAGGCGTATCTCCAGATACCGGAAGATCTTCCCGATTCAGTCAAGTTACTTGCAACCAAGCTGCGACAAGGCACAGAGGATCAGAGGGAGATCCTCCAGAGAATCGTCAAATATCTGGCCTTTAACTACTCCTACACCCTGGAGATGGAAGAGGACTATGGCGGGTACGAAGACGATTTTGTGGCAGATTTCCTATTTGGAGAGCTACAGGGATACTGTGTGCATTTTGCAACGAGTTTCACCTTGCTCGCGCGGCTCAACGGCGTCCCGACTCGCTATGCAACAGGATTTTTAGTCGAACACCAAGATCCACGCCTACCAACGATCGTGACGGGCACCAGCTCTCACGCATGGCCCGAGGTCTGGATAGACGGAACCGGATGGATCGTCTGGGAAGCAACGCCGGCAGTCGTTCCGGAAATATTTCCAGGCCCCGAAGATCAGTGGCTCTTCGACATTGTAGAAAGCCTCGATTCGGTAGGTAATGCCGACAGTTACTACGCTCTCGATTCTCGATTGGATCTCAACAGCGAGGGGCAGGATGGCAAGGATCAGGTATACCTGCTGCGCTTCCTGTGGCTCCTGCTCATGCCTGTGACGGCGGCCGCCTTTTTTCTGCTCCGCCGTCCAGTGATTCAGTTTGCCGTGCTGCGGAAGCGAAATCGTGATTCCTTTCTCTACCTGACCTCGAGAATAGTCTCCAGCATGAATAAACTGGGCATCCAGGGCCCTCAAAGGAACGGCTGGACCGCCTGGGGAAGGGAGGTCAAAAGTCGATTTCCAGATACATCGAGATTCACCTCTCGCATTACACGCCTGATCAATACTACCGTATTCGGCCGATATCCAACGGCAACGAAAGACGTTGAATATCTAAGGCTCTTCCACAGACGTCTCAGAAACCTGAATCACAACCACAGGCCCAAAAAAGCGTAGGCTACTAGAGTGCTATAAGGGATTGCTTTGGGGAGGCTTTCGGCGTACGGTAAAGGTCTGGTTCGCGGAGAGCACCGTGGAGCGGGATCTCCTCTTGGCTTCCTGATAAAAGATCTGCTGGCACCTCCGCTTCTTTGCGCCCTTCGGTGAACTCAGCCTCGTGTAAGAACCGTCTCTCCTTAAAAGGTGGGCGTTCTGATTATCTTGGAAAAAAGTCTCGAGTATACCCTTGACTCGAGCCCTGAGGTCGTTCTGCTCGATGGGAAACATCAGCTCCACGCGACGCTCGAGATTCCTCGGCATCCAGTCGGCGCTGGAAAGATAAATCTCCTCATTCCCGCCGTTTTGAAAATAAAAGATTCTGCTGTGCTCGAGGAAACGATCCACAATGCTCACCACCGTGATATTGTCGCTTCTGCCCTTCATACCGGGCCGAAGCATACAGACCCCTCGCACGTTTAAAAGAATCCTCACTCCCGCAGCCGATGCCTTGTAGAGAGCATTGATCACATCCGTGTCGGACAGGGAATTGGTCTTAGCCATGATCAGCCCCGGATTGTCCGAGTCACTGCGATTGGCTTCGCGCTGGATCATGGACAGTATCCGACTCTTCATCGCTACAGGAGCCATCGCGAGCTTCCTGAGATCCGGAGGGTTCGAATAACCGCTAATGGCGTTGAAAAACTGAGCTACTTCGAATGAGATCTCGTCTTTAGAAGTCATGAGACCCAAATCGGTGTAGAGCTTCGCCGTTGTGTCATTGTAGTTTCCGGTTCCCAGATGCAGATAACTTTTCTTGCCATCTGACTCCTGTCTAACCACAAGCAACACCTTGGCATGGACTTTGAGTCCGGTAATTCCGTATATCACAATGACACCCAGCTTTTCGAGCTGCTGAACCCAACCGATATTGCGTTTTTCGTCGAATCGGGCCTTTAACTCCACAAATACCGTAACCTGTTTACCGTTCTCAGCTGCCTTGGCCAGCGCTTTGATAACAGGGGAGTCCCCGCTGGTGCGATAAAGGGTCATTTTGATGGCCAGGACATTGGGATCGCTAGCTGCCTCCGAAACCAATCTGATGACAGGATCAAAGGATTCATAGGGATGATGAAGCAGGATATCTTCCCGCCTCAGGGCATCCCATATCGTATCGCTGGCCTGGATACGAGGCGATGGATAGGGGGGCCAGGGCACGTAACGCAGCTCATCGAAGCCGGGGATAAAACAGAGGCTCATGAGTCCCTTGAGATCCAGAGGACCCGGAATTTCGTATATATCCTGAGAATCGATGCTCAGGGTACGCATCAAAAAGCGCTCGAGAAGCGTGCTCGATCCACCGATCTCGAGGCGAACAGGAGTGCTGTGCCGTCGATCGATCAAGACATCCCCTATCGCTGTAAGCAAATCCTCATCCAGAGATTCGTCTACGCTTAGATCGGCATCCCGTGTAACGCGGAAGGTCAGATACTCCTTGATAGTGCAGCCGGGAAAGAGCAGCGGAGCGTAGCGAACCACTATATCTTCGACCAGACTAAAAGAGGAGTTACCGCCGGCTTCCGAAACCCAGACAAGACGCTCCATTCCCTCCGGTATTCGCACCACTGCTTTCAAGAAACCGTCCGCTGCCGCATCCGGTGACCGGAGAGGATTATCTTTGGCTCCTCCCTCTAGCAGAAAAGCCACATGTAGTTGTAGGTTTCCTGTGCCGTGCAGACTCTCGTCTTTCTCGATTCGCATAGGAGTCAGAACAGGTAGTATTTCCCGCTCGAAAAACCTCTGGGTAGAGATCTCCTGCGCTTCGCTGAAATCAGCCGGCCTGACGAGCTCGATCCCCTTTTGAGCTAAGGCGGGAATGATATCGTTTAAGAGGCACTGGTATTGAATCCGAACCAACTCCCGGACTCGCCGATCGATCCTCTGCATCTGCTCGGCTGGACTCATCCCCGAAGGACAGTTGCCCGGTTGCCGCCTCGCAACCTGCTTTTTGACAGATGCAACCCGCACCATAAAGAACTCATCTAAGTTTGAGCTTACGATACTGAGAAACTTGAGCCGCCCGAGCAGAGGATTCTTTTTCTGCAAACCCTCAGATAGAACGCGGGCGTTGAACTCGATCCAGCTTAGTTCTCTGTTAAAAAACCGCGCTCTCGCTTTTTTCGCCACGCATCAATCTCCTACAACAAGACGACTTTCAGGCCAAAGACTTCTTCCATCATATCGGCCTTTCGAGCCAAGCCGTATCTCTCAATCGAGATATCTCCTGTGTGGGAATTGTGAATCAGAAGCTCATCACCCCTAATTTCCACCTTGACTTTCTCGACTCTCTGTCTGTGCCCCTTATCGAGAGCATCAGCGACCCTGAGAATGGCTGCCAGCTTGGAAACAACAATTCTTCTTTCTCTGGGAAGCGAGATGTAGCTGATATGAGAGGTTGCCGGAAGGACCTTTCGGTGGTACCGGACTACATTGGAGACGATATCGATTTCGTCTCTATGTAGCCCAAAAATATCGGAGTTCGCGATAATGTATTGCCCATG
>CAZLRN010000241.1:0-7423 GCA_964561715.1 uncultured Spirochaetales bacterium | reverse complement strand
GGCTATTTATTATCGGTAGTTGCCGATTCAAATTTTGATAGGACCTCTTAGCAGGGGTATATTATGGGCAACGAAATAATATCAAGGAGGATAGGACATGCAAAGATCACTCGTGTTAGTCGTCATGGTTCTGCTGCTTGTTTCGAGCGTCTTGGGGTTTGCCGAACAGGATGCCCGTTACAAGGGTCAACCGAGTTTTAGTGCCGGCATGACGCGCCGATTCGTCATCTGGGAGGATAACGGTGTCTTCAAGCTTAGGACAACGACCAAGCAGATGCTCAACAGATTCTCCGGAGCCATTTACGCTATTGGAGGCACCTTTACCGGCGCAAGGATCGTCAGGCGGGATCCAGGTGATTTCGTGAAGCTATCACGGGACAAGAAACGGATCTATTTTTCCTTTCTCACAAAAAAGGGAGTAGACGGTCTTGACTTTACCACAGACGCCACGAGACTCGCCTATGGCTTGAGGGTGAATAAGCGAAGGGCGGCCAAAAACCTGGAGATCTTTCTGGGAGCCCAGGGGAAACATCCACTAAACAATCCCTTTATGCTCTTTGTTGGCGAGATGTCCGCAAACGATGCGGTTAGCGGCGTTACGGTCGACGAAACCAAAGACGAGGGCGATGTGGTCACTGACGTGATACCTGAGGGCGAGCTGGAAAACGCCGCGAAAGTGTCTGACTAAGCGTCGAAGTTCATTTTTTCGAATGAGGCGGGCCTCCGCAGGGAGCGTCCGCTTTTTTTTGCGGTGCGCCCGGCAGGGCTCGGCCTCCTACGGCACACCCACCTAAGGTGCTCGAGCCGATCCGTGACAGCAGACGGCTCCCGCTTTGCTTGAGTGGACGTCTGCTATATGCAATTCCGGCTCAATTTCTTGTTATTCTAACAAGTTTTTCTAGAATTGAAGTGAGTCGGAATTGCTAAATCGCTGGCTGCATGTAAAATGGGACAAATTGCTTGGGTTGTAGGCGCAGCCAACGATATGCTACATAACCTGTATAAGTTAAAGGAGGATCGGGCTGAACACGCGGAAAGATAAAACGGAATTGATCGTCGACTCGCATCTGGACCTGGCCGTAAACGCCCTTCAGCTGCGGAGGAATTTGATGTTGCCCGTCGAGGAGGTTCGAAAGAGCGATAGTGAGGAGCTGAAGAAAGTCTTCGGCACCTCCACCGTTACCTTTCCGGAGCTCCGCAAGGGACACGTAGGAATTTTCTTTGGCACGATTATCTCCAAGCTCGATAGCAGCTCCTTCGGGGGTATCGGTATGCGCACTCAAGAGCAGTGCTACGGTATCGCGAGAGGGCATCTTGCCTATTATCAGGGGTTGGAGCGTCTGGGCGTCCTTCGCATTATCAAAAACAGGCGAGATCTCAGATGGGTGAGAGCGTTCTGGCAAGAGCCGACGGAGGAGACACCCTTTGGGCTCGTCGTGAGCATGGAGAGCTGTGATCCTATCATGGATCCCGATCAAGTGCCCGAGTGGCACGAGGCGGGACTTCGGATGGCCAGCCTGTCTCATATCGGCAAAGGCGCCTACTCCCATGGTACCGGAAGCCAGGGCGGGCTACTTCCGAGGGGGAAGGAACTCCTCAAGGCCATGCAAAGCTCGGGAATCATATTGGACCTGACTCATCTTACCGATGAGGCTTTCTGGCAGGTTCTCGAAATCTACGATGGGCCGGTTGCTGCCTCTCATAACAACTGTCGCGCTCTCACTCCAGGCCAGCGCCAGCTCAGCGATGAGATGATAAGAGCAATTGTTCAGCGAGATGGGGTAATCGGGGTCGCCCTCGATCTATGGATGCTGGACCCTAAGTGGAATCAGAGCAAAGCGGCGTCGGAACAGAAGAGTGATGTGACTCTGGATACGGTAGCGGCTCATATCGATCACATCGCCCAGCTGGCTGGAAGCGCTCTGAATGTCGGGATAGGGAGTGATCTGGACGGTGGCTATGGTATCGAACAGTCTCCAACCGATCTAAACACTATTGCGGATCTCCAGAAGCTTAAGCCTCTACTGAAAAAACGGGGCTACTCAATAAAGGATATTCGAAACGTCTTTTACGGCAACTGGATTCGGCATCTCCGCAAAGCTCTGAAATAGGAGAGTTGAGATTAAACCGAGTTGCGGGAGACATCAACAGGGTATCCTGTCTGCATGGACTGATACGCAGCCAGGACGAGCTCGAGAGTTCGGCGTTGGGTGCGCCCGCTGGTGATCGGCTCTTTACCTTGGTCGATACACTCCAGAAAATGGCGGATTTCGAGAAAAATGGAATCTCCCTGAGGAACGACGATAATGTGCTCGGCCGCCTTTCCATCTATGAGCAAATCATCCCTCTCTGAAAAAATCCTTATAGTCTGCCGGTCGGTGGCTTCTATGCTGCCCAGCTCTCCGTCGATCCGGATCGTATGGACCTCCAGACCGGATGCCGTAGTGAGGCTTTTCATGATGAAGCTTTCCACAAGAACTCCGACAGCGCCGTTGTCGAATAACAAGGTTGCGATGCTCGTATCGTCCCCCTCCATCTCCCTGAAGCGTTTTCGCACCTCAAAGGCGTGCACGGTGGCAATCTCACCCACGATAGTGCGAAGGGTCTCGAAATCGTGGATGCCCCCGGACATCATGATCCCCCCTGCTGCGGCCTTGGCATCGAGAAACCATCTCCGCTCTTTCAGGAAAGACTCCCGTAGGTAAGCCTGGCGGGTCATTTGAACCAGAGCTGGTTCGCCGATGTAGTTTTCATCGATAAGCTCTTTGATCTTGATATAGAGGGGACGGAACCGATCACTCTCTGCGATCATGAGTATGACCCTGTTGCTTTTAGCCGCCTCGATCATCTCATCGGCTTCGGCGAGATTCGCGGCTATAGGCTTTTCGCAGATGATGTGTTTGCCCGCTACGGCGGCTTGGACGGTGACCGAAGCGTGGAGGTTGTGGGGCAGGCAGATGTCGACAATCTCAACCAAAGGGTCACTCAAGGCTTCTCTGTAATCGGTGCTGATAGAGCAAATGTCATAGGTTTTTTGGAGAGCCTCTGCCCGGGATCTGTCGGTGTCCACCGCCCAGCTAATCACCGCTCCCAATTCGCGGTATGCTCCGGCATGCCTTCCTCCGGCCCATCCACATCCGATGATTGCCACGTTTTTTGTCATGGTATGCTCCTGGGAGAACTTTCGATACGGCCTCTGCCGGTTGATGTCCCTAATGAGGACATCTTCGGCCCGCCTCACTCTCCACGGATAGGGGGCTACCCCCCCGGCACAACAGAAGCGGATTGCACGGTGTCTTCTTTGAGCATAACCGTAAGAGCGATGCTAGACAATAAAAAATCCCATGTTCCCCTCTCTCTGACTTTGATAAACACGCTACGTTGTGCAGTTGAGGATGATCCTTTGGTTGGCGAGGACCTTGTGCTCGAGGACGAGCCTTTGGTCGAGGACGACCTTGTGCTCGAGGACGAGCCTTTATTCGAGTATATTGAAAATTTACTGAATTAAAGGAGAACGAAAATGGGAAATAGAAACCCACATAATATTTGCACATGGAATGATCAGGCAGAATGTCAGAACTGTAGCATTCAGGGAGAACTTCACTGCAAATGGGACAGAAAATTACTGAACGGTTTCTACGCTACAAGTCTTCCCCCGCTAATAATAGCTATTTTTGGAATGGTGCTAATCGGTATTCTAACCGGAGTTTGGTGGACATTAATCACCTATGTTATTTACGTGCCAATAATGCTGGGAGTTTTTGAAACAGGCTTCCTTTGCAGTCATTGTCCTTATTATTCAGAAGATAGCAAGATACTTCATTGTCTGGCCAATCATGGGAATCCCAAAATCTGGCCTTACCGTCCCGGTCCCTTGAACAGACTGGAAAAACTTATGATGGTTTTTCTTGTCGTTGGTATGGTATTCTTTTTCGCTCCACTGGCTGTCGAGGGGTACGGGATATGGTTTGTAGCTGTTAAGTACGCAGAATATGGTTTAGTTACACTTCTAGGATTTGTGGGAATAACGGTTGCATCCTTTGCAGTCGGCGTTTCTTTTATATCGGTGGTCAGGATTTTCTTCTGTACCAGGTGTGTTAACTTTTCGTGCCCATTGAATACGGTTTCTAAACCGGCAATTGATGAATATCTGAAAAAGAATCTTGTTATAAGAAAAGCCTGGGAAAAATCGGGCTGGCAAATGGATTAGCGAATCAATATAACCTTCTCAGGTGAAGACACTCCGGATTCCGCATAGATAGGATAACCACTGCTATAAATCCTGGCATGATTCTTGTCATAGCAATTCCTCTCTTTACATAATATTTGATCCAACAGAAGAGATAAAAGCTACGGGCTAGATGATTTCTTTTAACCAATCATGTATGTTTGATCCAAGCACCATAGGCGCGAGGAAGTATGGATTTCGATTCTTTAGTACGGGAACACGGCAAGAAAGTCTACAATCTCGCCTACCGTATCACCGGGAATCGGCTCGATGCAGAGGATGTGACCCAGGACACATTTCTTCAGGTTCATCGCAGTCTAGATCGCTTTCGTGGCGACAGCGCCGCTTATACTTGGATCTACCGCATCGCTCTCAACGCCAGTCTTCAGTTCAAGAGAGGGATCGATAAAGCATACATAGACTCCTTGGATGAGACCATTCTTCAGTTCAAAGATGATATACCCGAGGATGTCAAGAAGTGGGAATCTGATCCTGAGACACGGTACATTTACGATGAGCTTCTCGCCGAGGTTCAAAGAGCGTGCTATCACTTCATCACCTTTCGCCTGACCGATGAGCAGCGAGTTGTGTATGTGATGCGGACTATGCTCGGTTTCTCCTTGGATGATATTGCCAGGATACTTGAGATAAGTAAGAACACCGTGAAAGCTCGATTGCACAGAGCAAAGACTGCGCTTGGCAGCTATTTCTCCGGACGCTGCCAATGGGTCGAAGGCGGAGGTGATTGCAGCTGTGAATCTCGCCTTGGGTTTGCCTTATCAGCTGCGCCTGAGATCCTACAGAAACTCAGGAACCACCCTCCGGATAAAAACATGAAATCCGTCATGCGCGAAACACTTAGGGAAATAGATAATATCAACGATGTCTATCGCCACCTCCCAATGGAAGAATACGAAACCGGGGCTTTGCAGCGTTACGCAAGAGAAGCATAGCCTTTATTTGCCCAATCAAAGCAAAAAAAAGCTGCTAACCCCGTAACTTTTTATGTCTTCTTTCATCAAATCTCTATGAAAGGAGATTGACTATGAAATATACAGTACAGGTTGACGAATCCCGCTGTGTGGCCTGCGGTACATGCAGACGTGAATGCCACCATCACTTGCCGGTTTACAAGGGGGCAAAACCTGTTTCGAACCGCGTCGATTGCATCGGTTGCCTGCACTGCTACGCCGTCTGTCCTGAGAACGCAATCACGGTGATCGGCAGTGAAGGACCCATCGCATGCAAGACTTCGACTGACCCTTTAGTAGAGCTGACTGCACGGCGTCGGAGTTGCAGGAGGTATGCAGAAAAGCAGATCGATGAAGAGACACTCAGAAAGGTTACCCGAGTTGCTGCTTACATCCCTTCCGGCGGGAACAGCCAATCGCACATGCTGACCATTCTGACGGAATCCGAAACCCGAAAGCGATTGGAACGAGAGCTGGAGCGAATATATCGTCGAAAGAGGCAACTTCTTGGAAATCCATTCCTTCGGAGAGTTGGCGCCATATTTTCAGATGCAGAGACTAGGGAGTTTCTGAAAGATCCTTTTTACTTCCGTCAAATCACGTATCTTCTGGAACAATTCGATCAAGGTTTGGATCCTATCTTCTACCGTGCTCCCGTCGTTGTCATGGTTCACTCAAAAAGGCTGATACCCACGCCGAGGGAAGACTGCATTCTAGCAGCCTACAACATGGTACTAGCGGCAGAATCCGCAGGACTGGGATCGTGTTTCGTATCCCTTGCTCAGAAGGGGATTAACTCAAGCCCGTCTCTGAAAAGGCTCCTTAGTATGGATTCGGCTGAACAAGTACATGCTGTAATCGTGTTGGGATACCCCGCCGTCCAGTATCACCGCCCGATCTATCGGGATTCTGTTCCAATAAGACGCTTCGATAGATCTGAAAGTAGTTTCCCGATTGGAAAAGAGGCATCAGAATGGGTCGTCACGCGCTGAAGGGAATAGATTGCCCGTGTCCTAAAACAAAATATGATTACCACGGTAACTGTGACCTTTGCTGTGCAAAGCATTATGAAAAGAACGGTTTACTATACTGCGAGAGAAAGAGAAGGAGTAAGAGATATGGCTGAAGTAAAATCTCATTGGCGCGATGTTCCCGACTCCCGGCAGCTAGCAGCGGCGAGTCAGAAACCGGTCATAATCACACGGATGATAGGCGAATCCTGGAAAAAGCCTCGTCAATTCGTTGCCTTCGTCGTACTTTCCATTGTGGCAGTTGGCCTGACGGCTATACTGATCACGTCGACGAGTGCTTACTTTCAACGATTCTTTGGCAGAATCAATCCGATGCTTGCCGTTGCGATGGCTACCGTTGTCGGTGGAGTCTCTCTGACTCTACTACAGTCCCTTGGCAAGTTCGAGATTCTCCGAGGCCGGGAGACTCTTCGAGGTATGGCTGTTTCGGCAGGGATGGCCACTCTACTCGCCGTGGCAATCATCATCGCCGACTTCTTCATCCGCTACCCAAAAGACATTAATGTCCCTGTGCCAGAGGCTCTGCTGTTCTACCCGACCATTGGTTTCGTCGCCGAGATTACTTTCCATGTCTTGCCTCTAGCGCTTCTGCTGCTCATTCTGGCTCCACTCCGTAAGCGGCTTGGCACCGACCGTCTTGTGTGGGTTGGAATCGCTATCGCAGCGGTTTCGGAACCCACGTTTCAGATAGTGTTCACGGGAGAATCCTTCTCATTGGCATCCGCCTACACGTGGGTGCATGTCTTTGCAATCGCTTTCCTCCAGCTCTACGTGTTTCGGCATTACGATTTCGTGTCGATGTACTCGTTCCGACTCATCTACTATGCGTATTGGCATATAATGTGGGGCATGATACGACTCAAGGTGCTGTTCTAGCGCGGGGCAAGCATAGGATCTCCTTCGGTTATTTCCTTTGCTGCGAATGCCAGGTGCTCCGCTGTTCATTGACTGTGTTGCGTTTCATGTGTTGATTCCAAAACAATGAGAATTAAAGAATTTAGCAATACGTGATGACAATATGAAGGAAGGGGTAAAAATGGCACTAAGCATTCGAAAAAGTCCAATCGTCTGTCTGCTGGCATCATTAGGAAGATTGCTTGTCGGGAGATTGACATATTCCAAAGAATGGATTGGAACCACTCTCAAAATGGAAAATGGTGAAGAATACCACATTTTCAGGCATATCACATTTC
>CAZLRN010000240.1:0-7460 GCA_964561715.1 uncultured Spirochaetales bacterium | reverse complement strand
CATGTGGCTGCGGGAGATCCGCCCGATATCATGCAGCATGACTACGACTATCTCGCCCAGTATGTCTCCAAAAACATCTTGGCTGATCTGACGCGCTTTAAAGGCAATCTTTTAGACTTGAGCGCCGTGTCGGAAAACATAGTCCTCGGCGGAACGATTAACGGAAAGCTCCATGGAGTAGCGTTGGGTACGAATGCTGAGTGTGTTATGTACAATCCGGATATGTTCGAAAAGGCAGGAGTTGAGTCGCCCGCGATAGATTGGACATGGAAAGATTTCACGGAAAAGGCCAAAGCCATTCATAAAAAACTTGGTATATACGGGACAGGCGGCGCTGTTCATAGTCCTTGGCGAAGATTCGCCATATACCTACGTTCTAACGGACAAAAATTGTATGGGGCGGACGGAAAGAGCCTTGGATATGAAAACGACCGGTTGCTCGCTGATTTCTTCACAGTAATTCTAAACTTGCAGGAATCGGGAGCAATGGCACCGGTAGACACCTGGTCTCAACACAACAGCACGAAAACCCGCTGGACGACCCTTGGCCAAGCCGCCATGGATCTTGTCAGTAGCAACCAAGTCGTCGCCTCTTCTAAAGCAGCCTGTGAGGCTGGTGTTGTCAAAGACACCTTTAAACTCGCGCTCACACCGGGTCCCGACACGAAGAAGGGGATGTACATAAAGCCCTCTTGCTTCTACGCGGTCACGGCGGCAAGCAAGCATGTAGAAGAAGGGGTCAAGTTCATCAACTATTGGACGAATGACATAGAAGCCAACAAGGTTATTGGAGCTGAGGTCGGTACACCGATCAGTGCGAAAATACGTAATGCAATGAAACCGGACTTATCATCACCGATGCGGGAACACTTCGATTTCATCGGCATATTGGAAAATCACAGCAGCATGATCGATCCACCGCCGCCGCCCCATGGTGGTGAAGTTCAAGATATGTTCAATACGGTGCTGGAGCAAGTGCTCTATAAGCGCTTGGCTCCTGCCCAGGCAGCGGCTCAATTCCGTAATGAAGCGGAGCAAATCCTGGCTAGAGATTAACGACGAGGGATATCCCCTCTGGCTGAGTCGAGCGTTTTTATTGGGATCTACTAACACCTAAACGGTCTGCCCACTTGAGGGCAGACCGTTTAATCCTATATGGTCCGTGGAAAGAGGGAAAAGACCAATTGAGACAACAGAGTCGTCAGTTTCAAAACGGCGTTGGCTATTCTCTAATAGCTCCGTGGCTTGTCGGTTTCTTCGGATTCGTTCTCATTCCGATGATAGCATCAGGCTACCTGTCGTTTACCCGGTATGATCTCCTCTCCCCTTCACAATGGACAGGATTCTCGAATTTCAGCCGGATGTTTACCAGTGACCGTGTCTTTTGGCAGTCCGTGCGAGCGACGCTGATATATGTCTTCGCATCGGTTCCACTGCAACTTGCGTTTGCACTAATCGTCGCCATGATACTCTCTAAACGAATCCGAGGGATAGGGGTGTATAGAACACTGTACTATCTACCCTCTTTGCTCGGACAGAGTGTTGCTGTTGCTGTCATGTGGCGACGCCTTTTTGGGGAGAATGGTGCGGTGCAATCGATACTTCAGGCAATGCATCTTCCTGCGGAGACATGTTGGATCGGTGATGCGCACACGGCGATTTGGACTCTCGTCCTGTTGAATATTTGGCAGTTCGGATCTGCCATGGTGGTTTTCCTTGCCGGTATAAAGAACATCCCCGATATCTATTACGAAGCCGCAACGGTTGACGGAGCGAGCAGCTGGCAGAAATTCTGGAGAGTGACGATCCCCCTTCTAACACCGGTCATATTCTTCAATCTGATAATGAAAACCATAGGAGGATTCAAAGCATTTACACAGAGCTTCATAGTTACCGAAGGCGGACCTCTAAACTCCACCCTCTTCTATACGGTTTACTTGTACAGGCGCGGATTCAAATACTACGAGATGGGTTACGCCTCTGCGATGGCTTGGCTTTTACTGCTTGTCATTGCGGTTCTTACGATATTGATTTTTCGATCATCCGATTACTGGGTGTACTATGAGTCAAAATAGTGTACATAAGTTGCGCCGCCACCTTAACAGTGCAACGTTCCATGCAGGGTGCCTCTTCTTATCCTTAGTAGTTCTTTATCCCGTGTTGTGGCTGGTTTCGAGCTCTTTCAAAGAGTCTTCTCAGATATTTATGCAGGCTGAATCGCTCATACCAAAACAGTTCACGCTCCGGAACTACATCAACGGTTGGCGCGGGTTCGGAAATACCACATTTGCGACCTTTTTCGCTAACTCGATTCTGATATCCATAGCTGCGACCATTGGTGAAGTGATTTCATGCACACTGGCGGCATATGCATTCGCTCGAATTCGATTCGTCGGTAGACGGTTCTGGTTTGCCTGCATGCTTTCAACTATTATGCTACCTTTTCAAATTATCATGATTCCGCAATATATTCTGTTCAAATATATCAGGTGGACGAGCAGTTTCAAGCCTTTGGTCATCCCGCACTACTTTGCCATAACACCATTTTTCGTATTCCTCCTTATGCAGTTCATTCGGGGGATTCCCAAAGAAATGGATGACGCGGCAACAGTCGATGGGTGCAATCGATATGACATCCTGTTTCGAATTATTGTTCCACTAATATTGCCGGCACTCGCAACCGTGATCATCTTCTCGTTCTATTGGCGATGGCAAGACTTCTTGAGGCCACTCCTTTTCTTGAGCGATGTAAGAAAATACCCAATATCTATTGCCTTGAAAATGTTCTCCGATCCATCAACCAGCACCGACTGGGGAGCAATTTTCGCGATGGGTACGCTTTCCCTTTTTCCCGTCGCGCTTGTATTCTTCATCTTTCAACGTTATATAATAGAGGGAATCAGTACGAGCGGTTTAAAGGGGTGAGGTTAAAAAGATGAAGGATGAAACTTAGGTCACGTCTTGGTCTGACATTACTGGTAGCCATGTTCAGCTTCGCGCTGATCAGCTGGATTCTAGAACATAGACTACTCACCCTATATTTACAGAAATTACGCCGATCGTCTGCTGAAACGATGCTCTTGGTTGCGAAGAGTGTCGAACAGAACTTGAAGGAAATCGAGGGCTTCTCCTTCAGTGTCATGAAGGACGAGCAACTCCAACGCGAGCTCTTTCTGATACAATCCGAATCCGTACCATACTCCCGTAAATTGCTTTCCGATAGCATTTCTGAAAGGCTTTTTTCCCTGGTGTTTTCTCAAGAGTCGGTTAGCAATGTTACTATCGTGGATAGCCAGGGTTCATTGTTCAGCTCGGACTTAACCAACATCAGTTTTCAAGAGGAATTTTTGGAAGACGCAATCGAAACGGCCAAACAGGGCAAGGGAAAACACACCTGGGTATTCGCATCTCAATATCCAGTAACAATCTACTCTATACGAGAGGTTAGAAGGATAGCTGGACTACAGCTTTCTTATCTTGGAACGGTTATAATTAGCACCGAGATCGGGGAACTTATTGAAAAAAACCTGAAGCTTTTAGGAGCCGAAAAGATTGACCTCGCCATAGTTACGAAGGATGAGGTTGTGTTTCCAGGCATGGAAAAAACATTGGAGAGCCAAAGCCATTTTCGACTTGGAGACGGATCGGGGAGCACGACTTTAAAGATCAATGGGGAAACATTTTTCACAACCTATGTTCAGTCGTCCTATCTTGGTTGGACCTACTTAATGTTGGTGCCTTACCAACAAATCACGGGTGACATCTTAGTGCTGGGCTATCAAGGTCTCGTCGCTTTGGCAATAGTTTTTCTGCTGGCGTTGGTTCTTGGTTTTCGTTTGTTGAAGAACTGCACAGAACCGCTAGAATCGCTGGCGCGGCGCATGAAGGAAGTAGAAACACACGAATTTCGAGAGATTGCACCACCCCTGAAGCCTAACTCGTACCCACACGAAATTGGAGTCCTTTATCGTGAGTTCACCCTTATGCTCAATCGAATCGACGGTTTGATGAAGGAATCGAAGCGGAGAGAATCGGCCATAGCAGAATCACGGTTTCAGGCACTCCAGGCTCAGATGAATCCACATTTTCTCTATAACGCGCTTGAATCGGTCAACAGCATCGCAAAGGTACAAGGACAAACGAGGATTTCACAAATCGTCAAGTCATTAGGGAACCTCTTGAGATCCTCCATAAGTGACAAGAGCCAGAATGTTACAATCGAATACGATATTCGACTGGTGATGGACTATCTTCGTATCCAAGAGATACGGTTTGGGGAACGGCTGCGGGCATCCGTCAGCGTCAGTCAGAAAATCTACGGTTATACGATTCCAAAGCTCACTCTACAGCCGATTGTAGAGAATTCGATTCAATACGGGCTCGAAGCTCGTTCCGGACCATGCAGGATAGAGATAGCCGGAAAAGAAGAGAGTTCCGGTCTTGTCTGTTTATCCGTCTCAGATGATGGGCCGGGAATGAGCCCAGAGACCATAGCCGCCGTCACCTCCGGCCGCTGGCGGCAACGGTACAATGGTATTAGTCTAAAAAACATCGACGACAGGCTCAAGATCATGTTTGGGGACCGGTACGGCCTCCGAATCATCTCGGAAATGAATTCCGGAACCTCCGTGAGAATTTTGATACCGCCAATCAAGCCTTCGACGATTGTTTCGAACAGCGTTTTAAAAAAAGGATGTTGAGATGTACACCGTTTTGGTTGCGGATGATGAGAGACCGGTTCTCGAATGGTTGACGACTTCCGTCGACTGGGCTGCCTATGGTTTACGACTGGTCAGCAGTGCGGAGAACGGCGAAGAGGCATATGAGAAAACCGTTTCCAATCGGCCTGATATTGTTGTGATCGATGTCAAGATGCCGGGCATGAGCGGTCTTGAGGTAATCGAAAAAGTTCGTCAGACTCTGCCGAACACGGAGTTCGTCATTCTCTCAGGGTATTCTACGTTCGAATACGTCGAGAGAGCGATGAGATTCGGAGTTCGACGTTACCTTTTGAAGCCGTTGGATGAAGAAGATTTGGCGGAGGTAATTACGAGCATCGCTGACGACCTTCACGAGAGGGAAAAACGATCTTGGGCACTGAAGGCACTCGAGACCGGGTGGGATCAGCCCGTTCCGTTTGCGAAACAGCAACTTATACTTGATTGGATCACTGATCACACTCGAGATCGAGAAGATTGGAAGTATTTCTCACACGTAATGGGTATCGAAAGTCATCAGGTACAGATAATCGCGATGGAGGTGCCCGCCGGCTGTATCATTGCCGTTCTGGCGTCTGTCAGAGAATTGGCGAGACGCCTATTCAACAGCACCCAATTGCTAGTAAACGCTCTAACGCGAAACAGGCTGCTATTTGTTACCGAACCCCTGGATAACGCGGATATGCAGCGCAAAGTGGCCGAGATCACAAACAAGGCCTCGCTACTATTGAACTGCCAAGTTCGGCTGATCGCAACCAAGCCGGAGAGTATTGCAAATTTACCCGAGCTCTACCGTGGAATCAATCAACGTTTCGCGCTTTTTGGAAACTCGGCTAAAGAGGATATGTCCCAAAGCAAAATAGGAAATGACGTTTGCCAGATTACCGAAATCACCAAACTTCACGATGTTACTGGGGAATGCCCACTAACCAGCTTTGCCGACTTTTGTAATAGAAATCTCGCTCTTCAAGCACGTGTAAAAAGCACTCTGGTGAAGAAAATGCTTCAAGCAGTCATGGATAATGTTTCCAACACTGAACTTGGAATCTCTTGGCTTGCGAAGCATGTCGTATACGGGAATCCAGACTACCTCAGTCGGACCTTCAGGCGCCACACAGGGATTAGGTTTTGCCGGTACTTGATGCGGACCCGTATTGAATTGGCAAAAGAGATTTTTGCAATCTCTAAAGACAAGTCGATCGCACAAGTCGCTCAAGATGTTGGTTTTGCGGATCACGCTCACTACTTCAGCAGGGTTTTCCGACGTGTTACGGGAATTTCGCCGACAATCTATCGAAATCAGCTCGAACGCGAAGAATCAACTCGAGGAGAAAGAGTAAAGGCATAGCCATACGCGATCAGCAACCTGATAATGAAGGTACGTACTGCGGGATAATTGATAGCTGTTGAGAAGTCGAATTGCCGGCGGATAGGCACAAGAACACGCCTTGAGCCCAATAATCGGTGGTGAGAGGCAACGAAACGTCCACGATGGTGCCTTCGTGGGTCCGTCAGCGGTCTTGTTCCTCTAAGAGCCTTGCGAGAGAGCGTGGAAAAGCGGCGGCTTACGTGATGTACGCGATACCCGTGGAGCATACTTTCACCCTGGAACGAAGGGTCGACGCGGGAGCGACGCGTCAGATCAGAGAGGACGACTGTGTTTCCTGCAGTGAATTTTCCGGTTTTCACTAGATGAGGACGGATATTCGCAACTTATCTGCGATCAGTGATGACGGCCGGCACCTTTATAAGCGCTCCACATCTGGGGCAGGCAATGGGGTCCACATCGTAGACCTTGGCGATCAGGCTCGCCCACGCGGCCCTGCGCTCGGCGGGGCAGACATGCGGGTCGTCGTCGGGTATCTGCTGGTCCTCTTGTGAATCCTAAGCAGTGGCGTGCCTCTGCTTCCCGCCCTCCGGCGCATGGACGGCCAGGTAGGGCTTGCGGGCCCACGTGCTGCGGCCACGTGAGGAGTACAGCCCGTAGCGCCTGAGAGCCTGTACTCCTTTCGATGGAATGTGCTGGGTGAGAAGGGCGATGAAATCGGCCGCACTGAAAAGCTTTAAATTTTCTTTGAAGTACTCGTTGTAGGAGGTGTGAAAGAGGAGCTTTCCGTGGAAGCTTTCGAAGCCCACCTTCTTAAGCGAGATGGCGGGCTTGATGAGGTACTGAGCGAGGCTCTCCCGCTTCCTGGAGCTTCCGCCTGGGAGCACGATGGATACGTCGGTGCTGAATCCAGAGTGCCTCCACTTTAGCAGGTTCTCGGCCATCTGTTCACTTATCAGCTCTCTGTTAGGAAGAAACCGACGGTGCGCCTTCGGAGACACTCGGTGATATCCTGCAGGTTGCCGAAGGGGATGTGGCGAAAGCGGCTGGCCTCATCGAATCCTACTTCCAGCACGAGGGCGTGCCAATGGGAGTACTACCCCCTGAGAAATTCGCCGAACGACTGAAAGCAGAGCACGGCCGCGGGTGAGGACTGTCCCTTTGGGCAATACGATTATTTCGTCGCAACAATCGTTGAAAGGATGTAAGCCGAACGAGAGGCCAACGGCGTCCAAGGCTTTCGATAGGTCGTCGTTTGACTCAATCGAGTCAGAGAAATAAATGAGCCATCCTAGTAGAATCAATGCTGCCGCTATACCTGATGCTTTTACTTTGTGAGATCTTGTTCCAGGCGGCGCTGCTCTGGGGACGGGCCATCCTTGGCCCGTCTCCAGAGCTAAGAACCAAGAGGCTTG
>CAZLRN010000239.1:0-7466 GCA_964561715.1 uncultured Spirochaetales bacterium | reverse complement strand
CGGACGAAGACTTCAATGATGTGAGAGAGACCGTCGAAAAAGCGCCGATCGAGGTGCTGTCGTTCAATGTTTTTGTGCCGTCGTCGTTGCCCGTGACAGGGCCCGATGTAGTCATCGGGGACATCGAGGCCTATCTGAGAAGATCCCTTTCCCGGGCGCGGCAGTTGGGTGGAGGCTGTGTCGTCTTTGGAAGCAGCGGCTCCCGTAACATACCCCAAGGGTTTGATCGCCGGAAAGCAGAGAAGCAGATCGAAGATTTCTTGAAGAGGTGTGAGGACTATGCAGCTCCTTTAGGCATCACGATTGCCATAGAACCGCTCAACCGAAAAGAGTCCAATATCATCAACAGCGTTGCCGAGGGTTTTGAAATTGCCGAACGCCTCGACCTTCCCCGCATCGCGGTTCTCGCGGACTGCTACCATATGTATCAGGAGAAGGAGTCCTTCGACATCATTGCTAAGGCGGAAGACCGGCTGGCCCATGTGCACATAGCCGATGGTGACCGCTTTTTTCCAGGGCACTCTCCAAGCGGCGGCATGGATTTTGACGCGTTTTTCGCCGCGCTCAAAAGCTGCGGATACGCCGGATTGATCTCTACCGAAGCCAGGTTCGATGATTTCGACAGCGAGGGCCCGGTCTCCAATGCCTTTGTGCGCGAAAAGTGGGGGTGACTGCCTAACCGCTTCAGTTCGCTGGTCCGCTGCGCTGCAGCGCCGCATCAGCGCATCGCTGCTTCGCTGCTGCGCTTTGGGTTGACTTTTTTCTCTTGCTCCTTATCATGGATCTGTTGTCTCTCGAGGTGTCCCATAAGGGATGAAAAGGGAAAACGGTGTAAATCCGTTACAGCCCCCGCTACTGTAAGCGACGAGGGGCCGGCGAGGGCGCCACTGGATCGTGCAAACGGACGAGGTTTGTCGACCGGGAAGGCTGCCGGTTGTCAGGAGTTGCGAGTCAGGAGACCTGCCTCGAGATTTGAAACCTTCGGAGGGAAGGAATAGTGATCCTCTTCGATTCCTATCTTCTTTAGTTCAATCCCTCTAGAGAGCTTGGCGTGGCAAGAGGTGTGCGATCACAGGATGCCGGACGGGCAGAGTCGTGATTAAAAGGCTGTTTTTATACCTTCTTCTTATTTTATTGCTCCTGTGCAATGCGGCTGTGGGCGCAAGCGGGGCCGGGCGCACAGAAGAAGAATCCGTGAAATCGGACCAGAAGTACCCAAGAATGCCGATCCGCTACGCTCGGGGATTCGAAGTGGAGTACAGGGGAAGCTCGAAGCTGGTCACGGTTTTCAAGCCATGGCGCGGGGCGGAGGTGGATTTTCGGTACCTTCTTATCCCCCGGGGGAGTTCACCGCCCAAGCTAAACGAAAGGGGCATCCAGATTATCGAGGTTCCCGTCCGCTCCATCGTCACGATGTCGACCACCTATCTGGCTTACCTCGATATGCTCGACCTGCTCGACCGCCTTGTCGGGCACGACAACTTCGCCTATGTCAACAACCCAAAGGTAAGAAGGCTGGCATCTGAGAAGAAAATCAGAGCCGTTGGCGAAGGCTCAGCGGTCAATCTCGAAGTGCTGATAGACTTGCAGCCCGATCTCATCATGACCAGCAGTCTGGGAGGGGAGTGGGACGTTCATTCCAAACTGACGGAGGCTGGATTCAAAGTCGTTCTCAACGGCGAATACATGGAGACGACTCCTCTAGGTAGATCGGAGTGGATCAAGTTCATCGCTCTCTTTTTCGATCGGGAAAACCAGGCCGAGGAGATCTTTCAGAACATCTCGCAAAGGTATGAAAGCCTGAGGGAGAGGGCCGGTGCCATGAAGCACAAGCCAACCGTCTTTACCGATGCTCCCTACCAGGGCAACTGGTGGATTCCCGGGGGTGGGAGCTACATGGCGCAATTCATCGAAGATGCGGGAGCCCGTTACATCTGGTCCGATGATCCTTCAGCCGGTAGCAGGTTGCTGGATTTCGAGGCGATTTACGAAGCTGCTCACACGGCTGACTTTTGGATCAATCCGGGAACGTGGCGATCCCTTCGGGAGGGACTTGCCACCGATGAACGGTTTGTGGAGTTCGCAGCCTTTCGCCAGGGGAAAGTTTTCAACAACAATCTGAGGGCCAATCCCCACGGAGGCAACGATTACTGGGAATCCGGGGTGGCAAAGCCCTATGAGATTCTGGCGGATCTGATCAAGATTTTTCACCCAGAGCTGCTTCCCGAGCATGAGCTCAAGTACTACAGGCAGCTAACGAGGTGATATGCAATTCTGGAGCAAAGTCTCGTTTTTTCAACAAGATTTTGCGAAGCAATTGCCACAAGCTTGTTCCGCAAGCAGCTTGCTCCGCAGCAGCTTGCGGAGCAAGTAGTTGGCATGCATTATAGAAAATAGGCTAAATTGTTTGGGTTGTGGACGCAGCCAATGATACGGATATGAGAGAAAGTACCAAGCCAAAGGATTCACGACTCACCGAGCATGATCGCAGCGATCAAGATCGCAGCGATCGAGATCGCAGCGATCGAGATCGACACGATCTCGACCATCGCGACCTCAATCGCTCTTCGGTCAGCGGTGGATCACGCCCCCTGATGATCCCGACTCTCCTGGTGGCGCTTGTTTTCGTCTTTCTGCTCGATCTTTCCGTCGGTTCTGTTTCGATTCCTCTCCTCGATACGCTGAGCATACTCTTTGGCGGAGAAGCTGCGCGAGAGTCCTGGCACAAGATCATCACCCTCTTCAGGCTTCCCAAGGCGCTGACGGCGGCTCTGGCCGGAGCTGCCCTCGCAGTGAGCGGCCTTCAGATGCAAACCCTCTTTCGTAATCCCCTTGCCGGTCCCTCCATTCTGGGAATCGGCTCGGGAGCCAGCCTCGGCGTGGCAATCGTTGTTCTTTCCGTGGCGGCCGGCGGGGCGGGCAGTTTTCTCGACGGGTTGGGTCTCGTGGGGGATCTGGGCATCATTCTCGCAGCCAGCCTCGGATCGGCTCTGGTTCTACTTCTCATTCTTGCCGTGTCCCGTCGCATCCAGAGCGTGATTACGTTGCTCATACTGGGATTGCTCTTCGGCTACGCCACGAGCGCAATCGTGAGTATTTTGATTCACTTCAGCATCGCCGAAAGGGCTCATGCGTACATTTCCTGGACATTCGGCGAGTTCGGCAACAGCACCTGGAGCGAGCTTCGAATCTTTGTTCCCGTAACATTGGTGTTTATCCTCCTTACCCAGCTTTCCCGAAAGCAGTTGAATGCCCTGCTTCTTGGCGAAGCCTACGCTAGGAGTATGGGAATGCGCATGCAGAGGGTTCGTACCTGGGTTCTCGTGACCACTGCGATCCTCACCGGCACGGTTACCGCGTTCTGCGGGCCAGTTGCCTTTCTCGGCGTCGCCATACCGCATCTGTGCCGAAGTCTTCTGGGCACCTCGGACCATAGAGAATTGCTACCCTCATCCGCTCTGATGGGCGCGGCTCTGGCTTTGGTCGCAGACCTCGTCGCCCAAATGCCCTGGAGTCCCGTCGTTCTTCCGCTCAACGCCGTCACCTCACTTATAGGAGCCCCCGTGATAGCCTGGGTGATCTTGCGCAGAAGAAATCTGAAGGAGACCACATGACGCCCGCTCTTCTCCTCACTGAGGATCTCTCGATCGGCTACCATCTCTCCAAAGGCTCCTCTCGGATTGTGGCTCGGGACCTCTTCCTTTCTCTTTACCCTGGCGAGATAGCCAGCATTATCGGCCCAAACGGAGTGGGTAAATCTACTCTGATCCGCACTCTTGCCGGGCTTCAGGCTCCACTCGACGGCAAGGTTTACATCGTGGACAGAGAGATAGGAGAGTACTCGATGAGGGAGCTGGCCCGATGCATCAGCGTCGTGCTTACCGAACAGATCCATGTCGGGATGCTCACCTCCGCCTCTATTGTGACCCTGGGGCGCTACGCCTTCACGGACTGGACGGGGAAGCTGACTCGGGAAGATCGGGAGGTTGTTCAGTGGGCGCTCCAATCGGTGGGGGCAGAAAGTCTGGCGGAGCGTTATTTCGAGCAGCTTAGCGACGGTGAGAGGCAGAAGATCATGATCGCGCGAGCTCTGGCGCAGGAGCCTCGAATCATACTCCTCGATGAGCCGACAGCTTTTCTCGATGTCACTCGAAGAATCGAGATCATGGATCTGCTTCGTCGCTTGACCCGGGAGGCACAGCGAGCGATCCTTCTCTCGACCCACGATCTCGAACTTGCCCTTCGGGTGTCGGACAGGATCTTTCTGCTCTCGACTGGTGGTAAGCTGAGATCGGGGGCTCCGGAGGACCTCGTTTTAAGCGGAGCGCTGGAGGAGGCCTTTCAGAGCGAGGGTCTGATGTTCGACCGCGCCCAGGGCTCGTTCGTGATTACCCAGCATCCCCGCGGCAGCGTGACGCTCATCGGAGAGGGATTGGCCTATCTGTGGACCTGCCGAGCCCTCGAACGAGCCGGCTACAGTGTGTCCAAGCAACCGAAAGCCGGGGCTGTCAGAATCGAGGTCCATGCCGATGAGACAACTCCGGCGTGGAGATTCGAGATCAAAGGGCAGACTCGGATTTGCGACACAATCTATGATCTTCTCTACAACCTGAGGCGGATCGAATCCGATGAGAACGAAAAGAAATCTACGGTTTCGGCAGGCCTGAAGGGAGGCGGAGCATGATCGACCTTTTCATTAAGGGCGGGCCGCTCATGTATCCACTGCTGCTGTGCTCGGTGATCTCTCTGGCGGTCATTATAGAGAAGGGAGTGATCTACCTGGGATCCAAGACAAGGCGGAGCGTTGTGGCCGAAGCTATGGATCTCCTTAGAAAGGGTGAGGTCGAGCAGATCCTCGAAAGGCTCAAGAGAATGAGGGGACCGGTCATCGCGATCATGACCGAAGCGCTGCAGAACCGCGACTCGAACCGGGACGCCTTGGAGAGCCGAATCTCTCAGGCCGGCTCCGCTGAGCTCAAGCGCCTTACCGGGCATCTGCACTACCTCGAGCTCATCGGCAAGGTCGCTCCCATGATTGGGCTTTCGGGCACGGTTTTAGGCCTGACGCGGACCTTCCAAGCCGTCGCGGCGACTAGGGGCTTCGCCGACGCCAATCTGCTGGCCGGCGGGATCTGGGAAGCTCTGATAACGACTGTTGCCGGCCTCTTTATCGCCATTCCTGCCCTGATCTTCTATCACCTCTATGACAATGGGATTCGCTCCCTCGCGCACGAGATGAGCATGGTCGGAGAGGATATCATAAGTGTCCTGGAGGGGATTCGTGATTGAATTCGAAGTGGAGAGACAACTTGTCGAGCGAAGCCGGGGGCCCGATCTCACTCCTATGATCGACATGGTCTTTCTCCTCTTGATTTTTTTCCTTTTGACCTCCTATGTGATTCTGCCTTCGATTCAGGTCAATCTGCCCGAAGCGCAGACCGCACTGGTCCGCGAAACTCCAGATCTTTCTCTGACGATTCGGGAGGACGGAAGCCTGTACCTGAACGAAGAGTCGATCTCCAGACAGAGGTTGGAGCAGGCGCTGCGTGAGGCTTTTGCGCGAAGCTCCGGCGAAACGCGCCCTACAGGAATTGTTATTCAGTCAGATAGGCGCGTGCCCTTTGGATTTGTCGTGGAGATCATGGATCTCGCCAAAAAGGCGGGAGCCGAGGATATATCCTTTCTGGTAGAGACTGCGAGAAGGCCCGAAGAAGGTGAGAAATGACATCTATTAGGCAAAGGTCTCTCACTCCCTCTCTGGCTCTCTCCCTTCTCTTTCACATCCTGTTGGTGATTGCGGTAGGATTGCGATACCAAAGCCCCAATTTGCCTCGATTGGAGAGCTATGAAGTCGACCTGGTATATCAGGTGCCTACCCTGCAGGTCGAATCACCTCTACAGAAATCTGGTCAAACCGCTAGGTTCGATGATTCTGTCACAACTACAATGCCTGACCGAGAAAGCCTGGTAACTGAGGCGCCGGCTGTTTTAGGGGAAGGTCCTCTGGATCGCAGTGAGGTTTCCGACTCAAAAGAGAAGGCAGATGAAATCACGATGGATTTAAAAGCCGCCGCCAAGCCGCTTGCTGAAGGCATGCTCCCCCTGGCCTCTGCTCGCGAAAGCTCCTATGATTTCGAGAGCCTTTTATCGGAGTTGAGAAAAAGGATTTCCACCTCCCTCGTCTATCCCCGAATGGCAAGAAAAAGAGGTATCCAAGGAACGGTGGTTATCCGGCTGAGGCTCGACGGAAACGGAAATCTGGCGTTCTTGAAGGTGATAGGCTCATCGGGGAGCGACATCCTGGATAGATCCGCACAGGAGCTAATTAAAAAGGTTCTCCCTTACCACCATAGGGTTGGGAGAACCATCACCATCGAGATACCTATTGTTTATAGATTTGAGAAGTAGTGAATCCGCTGGGCGATTGAACGGATAATCGCCGGTCGAGGAAACGAGGACAACAGCGTCAAGGCACGTAAACACCCACGCCGCTGGCTCCTTCGGTCAATGGATCCATAATCAACACCGGACTGTAGCCGGTATGAGTTTGGGTGGCCGTGTCGATGACGTAGAGCTTGCTATTGTAGGGGCCGGGGGGCCACTCCGCATGGGTGATGTAAACGAGGCCGTTGTAGAGGACCATTTGGCTTCCGCTTATCGGGTTAGCTCCATCCTTTATCTCTAGCACCGTCCACGGGACAGCCCCGGTCGTATCCATGACATAAGTGCTAGACCAACCGGTCATATACATCTTTGAGGTTACAGCGTGGTAGACAATATGTGTTCCCCCCGTGTTTGCAACAGTAGTGACATTGCCGTCGGAGCAACGAATAGCATCCACAGAGCCTAGGTCTACCATGAATGTTCCAGTGTTGGCGACAAAGATGCTTGGCTGACCCAGATACTCTCCGGCCAGTAGACCTGTCGTTCCGGCTGTTGAGGTGTTTGCGAAAGCCGCCGCTACGTCCGTTGTCGGATCGATCTGGCGAACCTCCGCGTTGGTATTTTCTGCTACGTAGATCTTGCCGTCTGGTCCGACTTCGATATCCTGTAGAAACTTCCCTCCTCCCGTTGTTCCTGCCAAGGGGCCCGTCAGGCCAGCCGCATGATTGGAGGGATTGAAAATAAAAACCCCCGTTGGAGCGCCACCGATTAGATCAGCCGAGGTAACGTAGGCCTTGGTATCGCTGTAGAAGGCAATGTACTGGGCACTTATGTTGAAGCCGATACGCGTTGCGGTCGGAACAGCATCTTCGGGATCGAAGGTGTAGACGCCAACGTCTTCGGCACCAGCGCCGTTGATGCCTACAGCTATGTACCCCTTTCCGTTGAAGAAGTATATGCTATCCGGCGCGTCTTCTCCGACAGAGAAATCGGGCAGTTCGGTAGCGTGCGTGTCATCGTATTCGTTCATATAGACGCTTCCGTTGTAGCTATCGGTGATGTACAGCCTTGGCTCGTTCGAG
>CAZLRN010000238.1:0-7483 GCA_964561715.1 uncultured Spirochaetales bacterium | reverse complement strand
AAGACCACCGCTTCGGCGGCGGTGCGTCGCTACGACCGCTGCAAAGCAGCGGTGCGGGCTCAGCGTGGGCGGCTGAGCCCGCCCACCCGCAGCGCGGCTTCGAAACTGCCGTGAACGAGCAGGAGCGATGGCGAGTATTGGCATAGAAGTTGAGGTTGTCATTCACCTGGGTGACGGATCGGTCCCCGAAAACATTCTTCGGACAGCCGTGGCCTGTAAGAGGAGAGGTGGACTGATGGTTGCTAGATGATTTGTCTTGTCGTTTTCTTGGGCAATCCCAGTAGAACCTACGCCTCGACCCGCCACAATCTAGCCTGGCTCCTCTTGGGGCGCCTCTCGTTTTACGACGCCCTCGGTTGGAAGAGAAAGTTTCATGGCGAATACGCGCAGATGGTTATTGGTGGGATACGTGTGGCGTTTCTCAAGCCGCTTACCTTTATGAACCGAAGCGGTGGGTGTGTTCGCGAAGCAGCGGATTATTACAGCGTAACTGCTAAGGATATGCTCGTCGTGCATGATGAGGTAGAGCTGGAGTTCGGTGAGGCACGCTTCAAGTGGGGCGGCGGACTCGGTGGCCACAACGGCCTGAGATCAATCTCCGAGTCACTAGGCACGAAAGATTTTTGCCGATTCAGGCTGGGTATCGGGCGCCCCATCCGGGGTGATGTCTCCTCTTATGTGCTCGGAGGTTTTTCGCAAGAGCAGAGGGATCGGTTACCGGATTTTCTCGGTAGCGCTGCAAAGGAGCTGGAGGCGGTTCTTCCGGCCGGACCTCCACAGCCGGCCTAGTTGAATCGAAGGCCGCTACAGGCCCATCTCCTCCTTTGCGGCGTTGACCCAGTTCCTGAAGGCGATTCCGTGCCTCATGGGTCCTACGAAGGAAAGCTCCTTTGTCATATAGGCACTTGCCGCATTGACTGAGCCGGCAAAGATCCCAGGAGCGATGCCCGCACCCATCCGAATCGTCACATCGGGATTCTCCAATCGTCCGGCACCAGTGGAAAATCTGCCTCGCTCTATAGCGATCCAGTAGTCTGCCTCTCCTTCTATCGCGAACTGGAATTTCAGGCGCGTAGACTTTGTTTTTTTTTGGATTTTCGAATTACTGTTGCAGGCCTTTACCAGAATCTCGAGATAGGCGGGTATATCCTCCAAGCTAAAGCCTCCGCTTTTAATTTTCGATGCGATGCGGGTCTTGAGATCACCGGTTTCGCTCGCCTTGCCGCCGTGTTCTTCTGCCCTCACTTTCTCTCCTATGGACATGCCAATGCGATAGGCTTCGTGAACAGCATCCATGATTTTGCCGGGAGATCTGCAGTCTCCAACCCTAATAATACGCGCGGAGCCAAAATCCTTCTCGCTGACTTCCGCCGGGATGGCAAGCTCTAGCTGCTTGCGGCGAGCGCTGACGATGTGGTCGCATGTATAAGTGACAGTCTGTCCGTTGCTCTGGCAGATCAGGCGCTCCCCATCGATCCGCTCGGGTGTTGTTTCGAGTTGCACTCGGATTCTGTTGTTTTCGTCGATAAGCTTTATCACTTCCCGGGCTACGAGGGGATAAAGATCGTGCCCCACCCGGTTGCCGGATTCGAGAATCGTCACGATTCTGTCGTGGCAACCGAGGTATTCGGCCACCTCGATGCCGATCATGCCTCCGCCGAGAATGATTATATTTTCGCCTCTTGGGATTTCACCCACCAGGATATCCCTGTAGGTCGAATACCGCTCTGGCTTCAAGCCTGGAAGTTCTGGCGTTTCGGGAATCGTCCCCGTGGCAAGGACGACAACATCGGGGCCGAAGGTCTCGAGAATGCTTGCGTCGAGAGTGGTCTTGAGCCGGAGCTCGATGGAAAGCCGATTGAGCAGAGCTTCGAAGTAGGGCAAAAGCAATGCCACCTCTCGCTTCATGGGAGCGACGCTGGCGAGCTGGAGGTTGCCGCCAATTTTGCTGTTTTTCTCGATCAGCAGCACCTTGTGCCCCCTGAGGGCTGCGATCCGAGAGGTTTCCAAGCCGGCAATTCCGGCTCCGACGACGAGTACTCTCTGTCGGGTGGGGGCGGGTTCTATCTGTACTTCCGAACCAAAGAGATCAGGATTTATCGAGCAGGCTACCGGCTGCTCGATCATGATCTGATTGAGACAGGTGTTGCAGCCTATGCAGGGTCGGATCTGAATCTCCCGCTTTTCTCTCACCTTGTTGGGAAAAGAGGGATCGGCGATGAGTGCCCTTCCGATAGCTACAAGATCGGCCTGGCCCTTGGTCAAAATGGCTTCTGCCGCTTCGGGTGTATTGATCCGGCCTACAACACACACGGGCACTTTTTTGAGGGTTTTTTTTACCTCCGCAGCCGATTCGGAGAATACTCCTCGAGGGTAGCTCATGTAGGGAACCACGGGGAACCCCGGCGAATCGAAGATGCCCCCGGTAATGTTGATGAGATCCACCCCCTCCTCTTCCAGTCGACGGCAGAGGCGGCAGGTCTCTTCGATCTCGGTTCCCCCCTCGATATAGTCCCTGCCATTGATGCGGAAACAGATGAGAAAATCATCGCCGCACGACTTTCGCACCGCCCGCAGTACCTCAACATGAAATCGGCTGCGGCTCTCGAAGCAGCCGCCGTAGGAATCCGTCCGCAGGTTTGTCAGTGGCGAGAAGAACTGACCAAGCAGATAGCCGTGGCCTGCGTGGATTTCAACACCATTAAAGCCGGCCCTTTTGGCTCTGGAGCAGGCCTTTGCGTATTGCTGGATGAGTTTCTTGATCTGTCCTCGCTTTAGCGGTACCGGAACCTCCCCTGTCATTTGGAACGGCACATCCGACGGGGCTACGGCTTTGAGGCCGATCATGAACGAGGAGGCCTGACTTCCGGCGTGATAGATCTGAAGCAGGGAGCGGGCGCCGTGTCTCTTGATCGCCTGCGTCAGGCGTGCGAAGCCTTCGATCCTCTGATCCTCCGCAATGGACAGCATATTCTGCGTGCCGCTACCCCGCCTGTCGAAGTAGGCGCCCTCCACAATGATGAGGCCCACGCCGCCTTTTGCTCTCTCTTCGTAGTAGCGGTAGGACTCTTCAGCCAGATTTCCGGATTCGTCTCCCCAATTGGTATCCATTCCCGGCATGACGAGACGATTCTTGAGCTCTATGTTTTTGATGGCAAAGGGTTCGAAGAGTCTCATTGTTCCTCCATCCTGCAGAGCTCTATGCAATTCCGGCTCAATTTCTTGTTATTCTATCTAGATTTTCCGAAACCGATCTAAGCCGGAATTGCTGCAAGCTTGTTCCACAAGCAGCTTGCTCTGCAAGCAGTTGGCATGCATGTAAAAAATGGGCCAAATTGTTTGGGTTGTGGGCGGACCGCGTAGGTCGCAGCCAACGAATATAGTACCAGGGCTTTGATTAAATGTAAAAAGAGGGGAAGCGTTGATGCCCAAAGGCCATTTACCGTTTATAATCCAGGCATTCACCAGAGATTCAGGAGAAACCATAGTGGCTAAACCAAAGGTGTTCATCACACGTCCTATTCCGGAGGCTGTTGTAGAGCAGATACGCGAGATGTGCGAGGTCGAGATGTGGCCGACGAGCGAAACCAGACCTCCCATCGCCGCAAAAATAAGCGCCCTCGACGGACTCGTGACCTATGGTCACGAACCTGTGACAGCCGAGATGATGGAAACAGCTCCGAATCTCAAGGCTATCGCTGTGGTGGGAGTGGGATTCGATCACATCGATACCCGGGCAGCGCGAGAGCGCGGTATTGCGGTGGGCAATACGCCGGGCTGCCTCGAAGAAACAACGGCGGATATGACCTTCGCCCTCATGCTGGCTGTCGCGAGAAATCTCAGGGCTGCCGATAGGCACATCCAATCCGGTAAGTGGACTTATTATGATCCAAACATCTTCTGGGGAACCGACATGCACCACGCAACCCTTGGAATCGTCGGAATGGGCGGCATCGGGCGAGAGGTGGCCAAGCGGGCTAAAGGATTTGATATGCGCGTGCTCTACAACAAGCGTCAAAGGCGTCCGGATTGGGAAGGAGAGCTGGGGGTGATTTATGCATCTCTCGATGAGCTGCTGGCAGAGTCTGACTTTGTGACCCTTCATGTGCCTCTCGGACCGCAAACAAGGCACCTCATCGGAGAACACGAGCTCAAGAGGATGAAACCAACAGCCATCCTCGTCAATATTGCGAGAGGCCCGGTTGTCGACTCCAGAGCCCTCTACAGAGCTCTGCGGGACGGCGAAATCGCCGGAGCCGCTCTCGATGTCACAGATCCAGAGCCTCCACCTGTCGATGATCCTCTTCTCGGACTTGATAATCTGCTGATTACCCCGCATCTCGGCAGCGCTTCGGTGCAGACACGCACCCGGATGGCCGAGATGGCAGCCCAGAATTTGCGGGCAGCATTGCGGGGTGAGGTGATGCCCTTTTCGATATTTAGCAGCCCCTCGCACTAGCCCCGGCCGCTATTCGAACATGGGGGAGCCAAAGGTTCCGTCCTGACTGTATCCCCTGCTCTCCCAGAATCCTCGAAAGCTCTCGTCATCCGAAAGCTCGATCTTGGTGATCCATCTGATCCATTTATAGCCGTATTTCCATTCTGCAACGAGCTGAAAGGGGAAGCCTCGCTCTGCGGGCAGAGTCACACCGTTCATTCTGTAGGCCATGAGAATATTTCTATCCCTGATATAATCCAGTGAGAGTGAGGTCGTGTAGCCGTCATAGGCATGAAAGATGGCCACCTTCGCCTCAGGCTTTATGCCGACCATCTCGAACAGGTCGTTGAGGACCGCGCCCTCCCAGAGGATATGGGCAGACCAGCCCTCGACGCAGTGCAGGGTAACTACTTTTTTGTGGCTTTCGAACTCGAGTACCTGTTCGTAGCTGTAAGAGGCGGGCCTCTCGACGAGACCGGAGACCTCCAGCCGGTAAGATTCCACGTCGACGTGCTGGGGACCCTTTATGGAGTTCTCTCTGAAATCCTCTATAGAGTCGAGCTTCTCGCCCCTGTACTCCCGAACCTCTACTGACGGAAGGACGTCATCTGAGAAAAGGCTGTTAACAGAGACCAGCAGGAACATAATCACTCCTGCAGCGGTTTTGGGTCTGAATCCCCGCATAGGGTCGTCCCTCGTTTGGAAAATATAGCCGACTATTTTTCTAATCTTTACATTCCCAAGGTACTTCCTAGACCGCCAAATGGCAAGGTCGGGCCGCGCAGGGCTCAGCCGCCCACGTCGGGCCGTGCAGGCTGCACCGTGCATGCGTTTCGACGCCCAAGCGCATTCCAGCGCATTCCAAGCTCATTCCTATGAGCAGCGCAGCGCAGGCCGGTTGTGGGATTCCTCTATTCTAGCAGATCGAAAAGCTGATTCAAATCCGTGATGACGGCATCCGGCGAGAGATTCCGCGTCTGCAGCTTATCCTCACGGAGCCGAAGGGATCGGGCGTCGCCGGCAAAGAGAACAGTCCTGAATCCCACCTGAGATGCGGCCCATACGTCGTTGAGCATGTCGTTTCCGATGTAGAGAGTCTGGGTGGGAGCCACATGGAGGAGAGCCAGTTGCTTTCGGGCAAGCTCGAAGAGGTAGGGATCAGGTTTGGCTCGGAGATGCCGGTATGAATAAACGGTGAGATTCGGATCGAAGGGGTGAAGATCCCGCCCCATTTTAATTGTGCCGCTTACAAAGTAGCTCAGTATCGGTGGAGTGAAAAACTGGGCGTTGGAAACAAGACCTAAGTGAACGCTCTCTCTTTCGAGGTTATCCAGAAGATCTTTGAGGCCGGGCATGGCACCAACGGGATTGCAGAGGATCTCGAAGACAAAAGAGCATCTCTCGTAATCGGTGCCGGAGAAAACTCGAACGGCGCCCTCTTCCCGCAATCGGCTTACAGTTTCCTGCCAAACCTCGACAATATCCACTTCGGGATAGGGAATCCCACTCCTTTTAGCGTTTCGGTGCATCTCTTCGATGACGGTTTTGAAAAGGAAAACGGACTGTCTGGCCGCCTTCTCAGTCGAAGCTTCGGGCGGTATCTCGATATGTCCGGCCTTGAACGCCTCAACCACGGCTTCCTCCCTGAATTGCACAACATCGACGTCTCCGGAAGCCGAAATGAGCAGAGTGCCGTAGATATCGAAGAGCACCGCCCTGATCTCGGGAATCCCAGAAATCCGGGGAGATATTCCTGTAGGGCGAGGCTCAAGGAGCGGAAGCGCCTCCAAGAAGCTCCTCATAAATGGTGCAGAGTCGTTTTCCATAGCCTTCGAGGGAATACCTCTCTCTGATGATACGTTGATTCTTTCGGATTTCATCGGGAGGGATGGCGCCAAAGAACAACGATTCCAGTTTGTTTTCTTTAATGAGCTTTTGACGCGCCTTGGGATCCGTGAGCAAATTCCGGATAACGGATCTCTGTCTGGCATCGGGCAGATCGGAAAAATCCACCTTGCCCTGTGCATCGTCAACGAAGAGGTGGTCATAGAGTGAAGAAAAGACCATCCCTTCGTCAACGAAGTCCTTGACCAGATAGGGAATTCTCCTGCCCACGGCAGGTTTTTCGAAAAGCCACGGCTCGAGGTAGCTCATCCCGAATCCCTCCTGCCTGCTTGTTGTGATGATGCGATCCGCTGACTTCATGAGAAGTGGAAAATTAAACTTGTGCCCCACGTCGAAGAACACGGGGGCGGAGATGCTTCGGGCGAACTCCTTCCACTCACGGTAAAAGGGTATCTCCACCGGATTGTGGGGAGCGAGAGTTACGAGCCATGAGGCACGGTCTTCGAAAAGAGAGGCCAGCAGAATGAATTCCCCGATGTTTTTGCGCCTGATTATTCGCACGGGATAGAGAATAATGGGCTTATCTGCATCCACGCCGAGACGGTGGCAGACCACTTTGCGAGCTTTCGTAGAGTTGGGTGGGCGGCCGAGCCCGGGCGGCCGCCCACGCGGAGCGCCGCCCGCCAACTCCACTGCGGCCACCACCGGGTTTGGCAGATACTTGATTCTGTTCGGCTCGATGCCCAATCCTCTGAGTCGCGCAACATCCTTGGAGTTGAGAGCGCCGAAGGAGCAGTTTTTAAACCTCGGATAGAGGACCTCTCGGGGGTTTTCGGGAAAATAGCCTAGGACGCGTTCGTTGAAGGTCACGTTCACTCTTCGGTCCTCCGCAAAGTCATGGCAGTGGTAGAAGAGGAACATACCCTCCCTGGCTAAGAGGTACAGCACATAGGTAAGAACAGGGTTTTTGCCCAGATTGGGATTGTGCACATGAACAACATCCCCTTGCTCGAGTTGCTTCTCGAGGAAAGACAGAAGCTCGTCTCTGTACTCTAGACAATGCGCTTTTGTGACCGAAACCGGCAGGTAATTCAATTTGGGATGAATCGATATCTGCTGTTGGGTAATGAAAGAGTTATCCGGAACGTATCCTGTAATGATCTGAATGCTGCCGACACATGACTCTGCGGACAGGGCTTG
>CAZLRN010000237.1:0-7484 GCA_964561715.1 uncultured Spirochaetales bacterium | reverse complement strand
CACCCTCGTCGGGGTGGTATGTCGTCTGGAATAGGTAGAGTCCCTCCACTCCACTCTAGTATCCCAAAGCCCGAAAGTCTTAAAATGTTCTTCGTATAAATTCCCCAAGCTTTAAGAATCCGCGGAGCTAAAAAATCATAATATATACCGATTGTCCTCTTTTTCGGACCACATCAAAATAGAGCACCATGCCCTATGCACATCTAAATCTCCAGCAACTCAGAGTTTACGACGAGAATGCTCTAGGCCTCCTCTTTGATACCGTTGCAGGTCTGTTGAAGAGAGAACTCAAGTCTGCGGAGATATTCCGTATGTACAATGAGGGCATCAAAATCATTTTTACCGGCGACGGATTTCGACGTGCTGCAGACTTAAACTATGCCTGCTTCTATGCCAAAGCAAGCAAGAACCTGCCATTGAAACTGACCGTACGATCCTATACTTCTTTAGGCGGCTCTCACAGGGATATCATGCTTTCAGACAACATCGAAAGATTGATCGTCGCCGGCATCATTACCAACGATCACTTCAGCAGTTTCAGCAGCAGCTGGTTGACCCATGTCAAACCAAATTCACCCCGCTACCACCTCGGCGCCTATTTGAACAGATTGCTCTTGCGAAACCACGCCGTCAAGATTCCGATTCCACATCATGTTGCCCTTCAGGTGTCGGATCCTAAGAATATCACCTCGTTCGAATAACCGCTCTCCAGTCCAGACAGATTGTAGGCGGTAGCTGCAATATAGTACGTTTCGGCGGGATCCAGACTCGTGATGGTATAGGTTGTCTGATTGCCCACATCTATGACGCTGCTGTAACTTCCGCTGGCAATGCCGTAGTACAACCGATAACCCGCCAGATCGGGCTCGCTATTGGCGTCCCAGATCAGTGAGACTTCTGCCCCTTCCTCCACAGCAAACGAATGGGTTGCAGATCCTGCTCTCTTGCCGTCTGTGGTAAATGCGGTAACATCGACCCTATAGACGCCAACCGATAGACCGTTTCCGGCGGTATATGTTGATCCTGCCGCGACTGATTGGCCGTTTAGATACCAGGCGTAGACCACGCTCCCCACTTCCGGCGGCGCCGACGCTGTCAGCGTCATGGTCTCTCCTTCAACGAGCGTAGCGGTTTGTCCCGTTATGGTGACGCTAATAGGTTCCTGGAGCTCAGGTGTAATGTGGATATCGATTATCCCCCCAGGCTGGTTTATCGCATAAAACTCAAAGGTTCCGGAAGTCGTCTGGTCCTTCACGACTCGCACAATATCGAGTGCCCCCATAACCACGATTCCGTTGTCCAGGAGTTTTACGACAACCGAGTGATAGCCTGTAGGAACGGTATTACCTGTAGAGAGCGCGCTTCCGTCTGCGACGATAGTAAAATCCAGGTCCATCGTGGTGCCGGAGCTCAACACCAATTCGGATTCTACAGCAGGAATTTCGACTTCGCCGGCGTTCCACAACACGCTTAGATCGAGGGTGCCGAACCCATCCAGAGGGATCACTGTAATATCGAGCACCTGATTCTCGCCGGTGTGAAGCGTAATCGAGGTGTTGCCCCGGGCGATTACAATGCCATCTGAGTTTTTGGCGTCTACCGTAATAGTCCAGGGACCGAATTCTAGATCCGAGATCGTGACGGAGGTGTTGACATCGTCCACACTGAAGGCAGCCCCGCCCGGACCCGCTCCGGATACCACATAGGTCGAGGGGTTCATATCGATGCCGGGCAGAATGGTCTTCACTCCCAGGGATACGATATTCACTGTCAGCGAACCTCTGCCAGCTCCCGGGCTTTGTCCCTCGTAGCCTTCTACAAGATCAAGCGGGCTCCTGCAGGCAACGAGCAGCAATAGGGTCAAGATCGACAAGGCGTATCGTTCTGTTCTCATGGCAGAACCTCCGCTGCACGAATTGCAAGGAACATGCCATGATCAGAGTCGCCGCCCTGTTCTTTATCTCTCTGTGCTATAGATAGTTACTGGGTTTTAGATGCCGAACACGCGCGAGCCTAGATGGGATGGATCACAATTCTGTAATCGCGCCTAGTGATATCGATTACGATTCTGTAATTCGATGAATCATCTATTTTTAATCCAACGGGGATGGGTGATGTTAAAATGCTTGATCTTGTAGTTGAAGACTCTCTTAGAAATGCCCAGCAGCGCAGCGGCATCCTTCTGAACCCACTCGCATCTTTCCAGTGCCTGCAGCACGAGGGCTTTTTCCATTTCGTCGAGCTTTATGCCCTGTGGCGGAAGCTTGATGAGATCAGGGTGCAGCTCTCCGGAACGGCTCCTATCGCCGTAATCACTGATATTCAGCTCTTCGGCTTTGATATATACGCCTTCGGCCATTATCACCGCTCTCTCTACGGCGTTCTCCAGCTCTCGAACATTGCCGGGCCAGTGATACTCCGTCAGGGCTTCTATAGCGAGAGAATGAAATCCCTTGATGCCTTTATTTAGGTCAGCGGCATACTTACTAAGAAAAAAATGGGCTAAGCGAATAATGTCGCCTCCCCGTTCTCTCAATGTGGGAATCCGTATGCTGATCACATGGAGCCTGTAGTACAAATCTTCCCTGAACTGACCCTCTGCAATCAAGCTTTTAAGGTTCTTGTTAGTGGCTGAAATGATTCGAACATCAGTCTTGACCGTCTTGTTGCTCCCTATCCGCTCGAACTCCTTTTCCTGGAGAACCCGCAGCACTTTGGCCTGGGTAACGAGACTCATATCCGCTATTTCGTCCAAGAAAATCGTCCCGCCGTCTGCCTGTTCGAATCTTCCAATTCTCAGTTTGTCCGCCCCTGTAAAAGCTCCTTTCTCGTGACCGAACAATTCACTCTCCAACAGCTGCTCCGGCAGGGCTGCACAGTTGACTTTCACAAAGGCTCCGTTTCTTCGCTGACTGTTGTAATGGATGGCTCCCGCGATCAGTTCCTTTCCTGTCCCGGTCTCCCCTATTAGAATCACACTGGAAGTAGTCTCCGCGATCTTGTCGACCGTCTGAAATACCTTTTTAATCTGGGGACATTCTCCAATAATATCATCCGTTTTGTAGATGAGCTTTCTTTCTCCCCTCAGGCTTTGCGCTTCGAGCTGCAGTCTCTTGATTTCGATGGCCTTTTCGACCTTGACCTCGAGCTCGTAAATGTTGATCGGCTTTGTGACGAGGCCAAAGGCGCCCTCCTTCATTGCCTGAACGGTGTCTTCGACGGTATCGAGGGCGGTGGCGATAATAACGAGAGTCGTCGGATTTCTCTCTTTTACGGCTCTAATCAAGGCGACAAGATTTCCATTTTCTATCTGGGCATCGCAGATGATAATATCGAAATTCTCGCGTTCGATGCGCTCGATCGAGCTCTTATAGTCGATTGCCGATTCAACGGTGTGACCCTTTTTGCTGAAGAACAGAGAGACGCTCTTTCGAATATTCTTGTCTCTATCTACTAACAGGAGCTGACTCATGAATTCTGTTCCGATGCGAAAGAGACGCTATGGTGCCTCAGGGGTAAACCTCTCGCTCCTCATTCAGCGCATAGAGGTTCTTGTTGATGGCGATTTTTATCTTCGATCGCGGGATGATATTGATGCTGGGTCTGTACGGCAGACGCTCGATCCTCTCTTTTCCGTCCCTGAAAATCTTTCTCATATAGGGCCGGACAACGGGATACATCTTGTCGCCGTTGACATACCCCGTCACAACGGCGAGCTCATCCGTGGTAAGCATCACGGTCGAACCCACCGGGAAGGGCGTAATGACATCCAAAAAGGCATCTGCGATAGCGGGATCGAGTTTCTTGCCCTTTTCCGCTCGCAGGATATTTGTCGCTTCGACAGGGTGCATGGGAAATCGATGAGCGCGATTCGATGTGACTGCGTCGTATATGTCGGCAACAGAGGCAATCCTGGCGATAGGGGGAATCTCCTCTCCGCTGTAGGGTCTAATCTCATCCGGCCCCCGTCTGAGCGCAGGATAGCCGCTGCCGTCGTAGGCCTGATGATGCAAAAGACAGGCTTTGGTGAAGTAGGCCGGTATAAGCGGCATATTGACCTGCCTGAGGTTTTCGTTGATCTTTCTCATATAGGCAAACCCGTCATAGGGATGCTTCTGGATCGTTTCGATCTCGCCTTTTGTCAGTTTTTCTGTTTTGTTCAGTATCTTAAGCGGTATTCTTATCTTCCCGACATCGTGGAAAAGCATATTGAACACAAGAATCTCATGACGGCTGAACCTTGTATCCGGGTATCTCACTGTCTCCTGGTCAAAGATTTCAGGCGCCTTGAAGGCGATAATGGCGGAGTATATGGCCGTGTTGACCGAGTGATCCCAAGTGAACATGTCATGGGACTGAACCTCGCTGAAAGCTTTGGCTACAGTCCGAAAGCTCCCCTTGCCGTTTTTGATAAAGCGAAAGACGCTATTCAAAATATCCGTGACTACCACTCCAACGGCTTTGAGATCGAGGGTCATCGAGGTTGTGATCTGATTCATGTTTTCGATGAAGGTGTCTACGATTTTTTGTCGCTCAATTTCATCGAATCCTTCTTCGTATTGGATATCTTTGACGTCGTCAGAGATGTCTGCGATGCAAAGGTATTGGACGTTGAACTCTTCCTTCAGCTTCTCCAGGACTTTATCAGTAAGCACGTAGCCCTTCATCAGATTAACAGTGGAGCTCATGCCCCCTTCGTACTTCTTGAAGCTGTGATGTTTGCCTAAGATATCTCCTTTTCTAATGAAATCGATTGGTACTTCGATCATCTTCTCACTACCAATGGATAAATTGGAGAAAACTCAATTTACTCCAAATTATAAGTATACCCCTCCGTTCAAAAAAAAACAATGCACACTTCAAGATAATGATTCGATTATTACGGCGCCCCGGGGCACAACCAACTCCGGAGTTTGCCATCCGGAGCTTGCCACGTGTTTCGCCACTATCCTTGCCGGGATACAACGGTACGACTATAATCCAGGCAGTATATTTCTGGCATTACCGTTAGCTGGGAGTTTCGACTATGAGCATTAAAATCGCAGTCATAGGAGCCGGAAGCATCGGCTTTACGCGCAAGCTTCTCCAGGACATCCTCACCGTGCCGGAGCTGGAGGATACGGTTTTTGGTTTTACGGATATCAGCGAAGCCAATCTGGACATGATCACCCAGCTGGCGGAGCGGGACATCGAGGCCAATCACAAACCTGCCAAGGTGGTCGCCACGACCGACCGAAGGAAGGCTCTCGAGGGAGCAGACTACGTGCTCAACGTCTCCCGGATCGGCGGACTGGATGCCTTCCAGCTCGATGTGGACATCCCCCTCAAATACGGGGTTGACCAGTGTGTCGGGGATACGATATGCGCCGGTGGAATCATGTACGGCCAGAGAAACATTCCCCAGATTCTCGCCTTCTGCGACGACATCTGCGAGGTCGCCTCACCGGCCGCCCTCTTCTTCAACTACGCCAATCCCAATGCCATGAACACCTGGGCCGCGAACCTCTACGGCGGTGTGCCCACCATCGGGCTCTGCCACGGGGTCATTCACGGCCACAGCCAGATCGCCGAGGTGATCGAGCTCCTCGTCAACGGAGAGGCGCAATCCGGCGATTCGGGCTTCATCCCCGTGACCAAAGAGGACGTCGATATCATCTGCGCCGGAATAAATCACCAGACATGGTACATCCAGGTGCGCTACGACGGCGAAGACTGGACGGATCGCCTGCTCGAGGGTTTCGAAAGACATCCGGAGTACAGCAATACCGAAAAGGTGCGGATCGACATGCTCAGACGCTTCGGGTACTACTCTACCGAGAGCAATGGTCATCTCTCGGAGTATCTCCCATGGTACAGGAAGCGGCCCGAGGAGATTCCTCAGTGGATCGATCTCTCCAGGTGGATAAATGGGGAAACTGGCGGATATTTGCGCTATTGCCAGGAGGGGCGCAATTGGTTCGAAACCGATTTTCCACAGTGGCTTGCAGAGGAGCCGCCCGTTTATTCTCAGGCGAATCGATCCGAGGAGCATGCAAGCTACATGATCGAGGCTCTCGAGACCGGCCGCACATACAGAGGCCATTTCAACGTGATAAACGGCGGGACGATCACCAATCTCCCCAGCGACTGTGTTGTCGAGGTGCCAGGATACGTGGATCGCAACGGAATCAGCATCCCAACGGTAGGGGATCTTCCATTGGGCTGCGCCGCCATCTGCAACGCCTCGGTGAGCGTGCAGAGGCTTGCCCTCGAAGCCGCACTCAGCGGCGATGTCTCCCTTCTCAAACAGGCTATGATGATGGATCCGCTGGTGGGAGCCGTCTGCAATCCGCAGGAGATTTCCCAAATGACCGACGAGATGCTGGTGGCTCAGGCCCAATGGCTTCCCCAATACTCCGAGGAGATCCCGGCCGCCCAAGAAAGGCTGGAAAGCGAGAAATCACTGGGCACAAGGGGAACTAAAGGCGCGGCCAGGCTCAAAGTCAAATCCGTCGAGGAGACCCGCAGGGCGAGGCAAAAAAGGAAATAGACTCTCCCAGGATCCATCATCCTTAATCGCGAGCTCATCAGTCGTGAAGTAAAGCGGTTGACAATCCCGATCGAATACTGATATGGGACAATAAACACACGCAAAGGTGCCTATCATGACACAAAAATTTAGAAAAATCACAAGGACCATCAAGCAGGATAGAATCGATGATCCCTACAGCCGAACAAGGGAGGAGATCGGCAAAAGCAATTTCTCCGTATCCCCGGGGGACTCAATCGCGATTGCCGTCGGAAGCAGGGGTATCGCGAACCTGTCGACTGTAGTGAAGGCAGTCGTCGACACGATAAAGGCAATGGGAGCCAAGCCCTTCATCGTTCCCGCCATGGGCAGCCATGGGGGAGCGACCCCTCCTGGCCAGACTGAGGTTCTGGCCCAATACGATGTAAAAGAATCCGTCGTCGGCGCGCCGATTCGTGCTTCGATGGAAGTTGTCGAGTTGCCCCAGGGCAATGCTCCGTGCCGGGTCTTCATGGACAAGATCGCCTCCGAGGCGGACGGAACGATCGTCATCAATCGCGTCAAAAGCCACAGCGATTTCGATGGTCCCCATGAAAGCGGACTCATCAAGTTGACCGTCATCGGTCTCGGCAAGCACCGCCAGGCGTTGGAAATCCACAACGCTGGAGTCACGGGCCTGCGGGAGCATATTCCGCTCTGTGCCAAAGAGATCCTCGCCCATGGCAATATCCGGTTGGGAATCGCCCTTGTGGAAAACGCCAGTCACGAAACCTTCATAATCAAAGCCGTAGAGCCGGAGCGGTTCTTCGAAGACGACAACGCGCTGCTCAAAGAGGCTAAAAAGCATATGAGCCTTTTGCCGGTGGAGGATCTGGACATTCTGGTTGTCGACGAATTCGGCAAGGAGATCAGCGGGACCGGAGTGGATACGGCGGTAATTGGACGCATAGGAATAGAGGGGGAGCTGGAACCCGTG
>CAZLRN010000236.1:0-7491 GCA_964561715.1 uncultured Spirochaetales bacterium | reverse complement strand
TTCCAGAAGAGGAGCGATACTACTTTCAGGGATTTGAGCAGCAGGCTACCTATGACGGAGAGCGGTGGCTTCGGCTGGCGAGCCTGTATCCCGAATCTATAGATTTTGTCGATTTCTACGAAAGCAACGAGCTCCTCTATACCTCTTATGTGGAACCCTTCCTTTTGTATCACGTTTCGACCTGGATACCAAAGGGTGTCAAAGTGAAGGATCCAACGAAGTTTCGAGCTGAGATCCACCTATGCGATAGTTCGGTCATCGACTGTTTTGCGCCGTCATTTTAGCAATAACTTAGCATTCACAATGCAACAAAGGTAGCAAAAAGCAGCCAAGGTAGCAAAGCGCTCCCAGCGCTTTTAGCACAGCCGTTCAATGTATTTTTTGAATTAAGGGCTTGCAGAACCTGGGAGAGATGCTGGATTGGATCGAAGGCATGTAGTCAAGGTTAGATTGTTGCGATAGAGAGAGATACTATGGGCAAGTACCGATTTGAAGTACGCGGCGATAAGACCTGCCTTAATGGAGAAGAGTTTTTGGCAAGGGGTCTGCGCTGCTCTAATGCACTGCTATCTGGCAGCGTGACGGAGGATATGATTAATAATCTCGAGGCCTACTCCTCCTATGGTGTGAATACCGTCAGCACCTTTCTGATGGGAAACCGCTTCAGCGATACGCCGGGATACGGCGAGGATGCCTCAATCAATCCGATCTACTCTGAGCGACTCGGGAGGATAATTGAAGCCGCCGATTCGCTCGGCATGGTTGTGCTGGTGGGTTGCCTTTACTGGGGAACCACGAAAGCAAAGTGGAAGAGCTGGAAGCAGGAGGATGCCATTCGAGCCATTGAGAACACCGTGGAATGGCTGCAGAGAAACGGCTACCGGAATGTATTTCTCGATGTGGACAATGAGGGAATGGGCCGGAGAGAGAAGGGATTCGATACCACGCAGATGATTCTCGCCGGGAAATCCGTGGATCCGGACTACGCCTTTGCCTCGAACTATATAGGCCCCCCGCCTGACGAAGCTGACCTGGCTATCCATTTCAGCGACCGAGCGGATGGGAAGCCATATATAGAGAGCGAGGGAGTTCCAGAGAATGCCCCAGGAGGCTACTGGCAATACTACAGTAAGCAGCCGGATCGCAACAACCGCTATCGCTTGGGGAATGATTTCTACAAGTACGTCAACGTGGGAGTCTATACGGAGGAGATGAAGAAAAATCAGATCGAACTCACCTTCTCCTATTTGGACCGCGGAATGGGCTATATGCTGGCCTCCACCTGGCTTCAGGCGCAGCCTCCCTTCGGGCCCAGCCACCATCCGGGAGGCGACGGCTCGCGGGAACAGCCCGGCATCAAGTGGTGGCTGGAAGCCCTCCGTGGAAAACGAGGTCCTTACAGGAAGCCTTCGAAGAGTTGAGTCGAGATCACCGAAGGGAGGATTTTTCCATCCCGCCCGAAAGCTGTTCCGTAGGCGATTCCATCCTCATTTCCGTTCAGCGCGCTCCCGCACTGCGAGGGCCATTGTGACTCCTCGGAAGAAGGCGTTGCATCCGCGGCGTAAGTTTCTCAGGCTGTACCCTCCCTCCTGGACGATCAGGAGCGGCTTACCCAAGGCGGCTATCTCATGGCCTACCCTCTGGACCGATTGAAGCCCTAGGGCAAAAGAGCCTGTCGGATCTCCTTTCATCGTATCGTAGCCTAGAGACACGATTAGGAAGATCGGCTTGAATCGTTCAATCGCCTCCAGGGCCTTGGTCAGGGCATTCTCATATGCGGATTCGCCGCAGTTCAGTGGGAGGGGAAAGTTTCTATTGAAGCCCCGCCCGGTGCCCTCTCCCACCTCGTCTGAGAAACCAGAAAAATAAGGGTAGGCGAGGTTCGGATGGCCGTGCAGGGAAACGGTGAGAACGTCCCCCCTGTTCCAGAAGATGTCCTGCGTCCCGTTTCCATGATGGAAGTCTATATCCAGGATTGCCGTTCTTCCCTCTTTGGAAAGAAACTGAGCAGCAATCGCTGCGTTGTTGAAATAGCAGAACCCGCCGAAGACACGGCGTCCGGCGTGATGGCCCGGAGGTCGGCAGAGGGCATATACTACGCGGCGCCCGCCCAGCACCTCCTCGGCAGCGGTGAGAGCCACATCGATGGCGCCCCGGGCTGCCCTGTAGGCGTTCTGGTCCAGAGGGGTGAAGGTGTCTATGCAGTAGTATCCCGCCCGGACGGCAAGATCCGTCGGTTTGCGCTCGGGACGGCGAATCGGGAATACGTAGGGATAGATCGGGCGGCTGGGGGCGATTCTGTCGCAAACCCTTTTCAGATAACTCACGAGATCCGCATCGTGGACCTCTCGTATCGGCTTCTCCCCGTGTTCCCTGACGCGTACCCTTTCGAAGAAGCGAGCGGACTCCAGGACTTTCTCAAGAGCCTCGATACGGGCCGGACGCTCCACGTATCCCCGCTCCCGGACATGGTGGATCCGGTGCACAGAGGTGCTCACGAAGGCTGTATCCGGCTGGACGTGACCGGCCTCTGGGGCTATACGAGGCTCGGTCCTGACGTATCGCGGCCCGCGGGAGCGGACAGGATCGTCGATTATGGATCTCGCGATCCTTTCGACGTAATCCCGATTCACGATGTGGCGGTACTTACGCTCGTGGATGAGTCGCACGGCGGCGCGGCACTCGGCGCGCCTCAGCGGCTGGGTGCGCCCGAGACCGTCGAAGAGCAGGTACGGGGCAGGGGAGTCGTCGATAGGCGTCTCGTAAGCCGTTCCGATGATGGGATAGACGCCGTAGTATTCGTAGAATTTGAGGCGCTTGCGGTTTTCTTCCAGCTCCTCGGTATCCCGGATCACTTCGGGATCGTCGGAGAAGGCTTCCAGATACATGCCTCGAGATCCGAGCCTCTGCAGGATTTCTCGTGTCGCCTCGTACAGCGCGCTTCCCAGGCCCGATCCCTTGATCTCTGGATGTGAAGCGAGAAAATCCAGGAAGGAGCTATTGATCTCGTGAAAGTGGAGGATCAGCGAAAAGCCGGTGACACGGAGATTCGCGGATCGAGAGACCAGCAGGATGGTCCTGTAGCTGTACTGGAACGGATTGTCGAGCATGTGCGGGATCCTGTCGGCATAGAGCTCGACATCCGAAAAGCTTGCCTTGAGGATCTCCTGGACTTGAGCGATTTGGTTTCGTTCCGAGGTCAGGGCAGCGCTATGGATACGTCTTATCTGGATCATTGCTTTTCGTAAAAAACTCTTGCCAACCTCATCATATTATATTATGTATTGATTAATATTTTACCAACAGGAGCGCCAACTAGATTGAGTGCATCCCTTTGTGAGTTATCTGCCGGAACCCTCCTCAGCGGCTATGGGCTGTTAGACGACTTCAAGGAAGTCGGGGCTTCCTTGAACCCTCCAACAGCTAAGGAGTGCTTAGTATCATGGAGACTGATACGCACCGTACCACTGGGGAAGACGACCCTCCGGGGCGTCGTTCGATCCCCTCAAGTCAAACTTTCACTGCATCCCTCATCAACAAGGATGTCCGGCAAGACTCATTTGCAAGCCAGAAGCGCCAGCTGTTTCAAAGCGCTTCTCCCACCCTAGTCAACAACTCACTACCTCTCAGAACGCTTCACCTCAGACACAGATTCCCCATCAGCGCGCGGTCACGAGCTTTTCGTGAGCGTTACTACGGGCAGGTGTGCGCGGTCGAGTGGAACGATTGGCGCTGGCAGCTCAGGAACCGAGTCCGTACGCTCGAACAGCTTTCGCGTTTCCTGGACCTTAGCGTGGACGAGATGGCAGCTATCAGCAACAGCAGGGCGAGATTGCCTCTCTCGATAACACCCTACTATGCGAGTCTGCTCGATCCCGCGGATCCGAGCCACCCCCTCCGACGGACCGTTGTGCCGGTCAGTGCCGAATGCGTCCGCTGTCCGGGAGAAGCCGAAGATCCCCTTGGCGAAGACATGGACAGCCCTGTAGAGGGCCTGGTGCACCGCTACCCGGACCGTGTGCTTTTTCTGGTAACGGAGAGCTGCGCCGCCAACTGCCGGTACTGCACACGTTCGCGAGTTGTCGATGCGCGGACGGCCTGCCTTGGCCTGAAGAGAAACTGGGAAAGGGCAATCCAGTACATAGAAAGCACGCCGCAGATTCGTGATGTGCTCGTCTCCGGCGGAGACCCCCTGACGCTATCGGACGAGAAGCTTCAGTGGCTTTTGAGCCGGCTCCGAGCCATCCGGCACGTGGAGCTCCTTCGTATCGGCACCAGGGTCCCGGTCGTGTTGCCCCAGCGCGTCACCCCCGAGCTTCCACGTATGTTGAAGCGCTTTCATCCCCTCTGGATGAGCATTCACTTTACCCATGCCCAAGAGCTCACCCCGGAGTCAGAGACAGCCTGCGGGCGTCTGGCGGATGCCGGCATCCCTCTAGGAAGCCAAACGGTTTTGCTTGCCGGTATCAACGACACCACCGAGACGATGCGGGAGCTGATGCACGGGCTTGTTCGGATACGCGTGAAGCCCTACTATCTCTACCAGTGCGATCCGATTCTCGGATCTACGCACTTTCGGACTCCGGTCGGAAAAGGAATCGAGATCATCCAGGGGCTGCGTGGCTTTACGACCGGCTATGCCGTTCCCACCTACGTAATCGATGCGCCGGGAGGGGGAGGGAAGATACCGCTGCTTCCTGACTACGTCGTCGGGAGGGACGGGGAGAATCTGCTTCTGCGTAACTATGAGGGAAAGGTCTTTCGCTATCCAGATCCGTTAGCTTCTCCCTGATCCGACGAACGGAGCTGCCGACGGACGGATTCGAGGATCTTTTGGGCTATGCCGCTTGCGATATGGGCTGGAATCCCGTCTGCAAAATCAGGCTGCATTCTTAGGTCGCAGGCCTCGTTGACGTAATCCACGACAAGCAGTTGGTTATCGAGGTTCAATGCTATCTCAGTGGAGAAAAAATTAAGCCCGCAGATGTCTGCAATACATTGCGTGATGCGAATCATATCGTCTAGCTTATAGCGGCTCAACATCTCGTCCGTCAGCACCTCGTAGAGGTGCGTTTGATCGTGCCACCAGGTAAAGAAAAGGGAGCCGAAGACGTGGAAGACCCGAAACCAGAAGCGTTTTTGCTCACTCTCCAACGGGCACACCAGTTTTTGAATGAGGTAGCGTTCGTCAGGAAACTCGCGGCGGGCTGCTGCTATTTCCTCTAGTGTCTTGGCGTTTCTAATGACTCCGGTTCCGCCGCCAGTCGTGCTGGCGGGCTTGATCACAAAAGGCCGATCCAACCTGCTCCACGCTTCCTCAGAGATTCGCACATCCTGAGTGACAGAATACGGCTCAAGAATGATCGTGTAGGGGATCTTGATTCCGCAGGCGAGGAGCTCGTGGTGCATGGTGGCCTTGTCTGAGGCCCATGCCATCCTTTCGGAAGAGTCTAAAAAGCGTGTATGACGATTTCGGAGAACCGCGTAGAGCCGATTGAAAGGAGCGGGCGTGGAGCCGGCTCGGTCGAAAAGGTAGCGAAAATGCAGATCTCCTGCCTGAAGGCGAAAGATAGTCTCCTCAAGATTCTCGGGCCAGACGATGTAGGTCGTGATGCCTCTTTCCCGAGCGCTTTGCTCCATGAGGCTGAAAAACTCCCTGTCCCAACACCAATCTGAGGCAAGGCAGATATCATAGACCTGTGAAGCCATAGCCTCCATCCAGTACAGATTTCTGCATTCTTACTCAATCATAATCCTACTTCTCTCAGGCCGACAAGCATTCGTACTTAGCAGAATCGACGATACCGAGCTGCTATGCTTTTCCATATCGCCATGCGCAAGTTGTTTTTTTGAGGGTGTTGCATTACTGTACTTCCTGTTCAAAGGAGAAGAACATGAAGATTGCGGTGCTCGCTAACCTGAAGAAAAATGCGCCGAGACTCGAAGGAACTCACTCCGATCAATGGGATGACCTTGATAGCCCTCACACCATCGACAGCATCATCGAGGCTCTGGGAAAGGGCGGACATGAGGCAGTCTTTATTGAAGCTGACATCAATCCTCCCTTTTGCCTGATCGACCGCCTGCGCGAACATCGCCCTGATCTGTGTTTCAACATAGCCGAGGGGCATATGGGAGACAGCCGGGAGGCGCATATCCCCTCTCTACTGGAAATGCTGGGCATCCCCTACACCGGAAGCGGCGTTCTTACACTCGCTCTTACTCTGGATAAACCCATGACTAAGAGAATCCTCGTATACCATGATCTTCCCACACCCGAATTCCAAGTTTTCGAGAGCCCGGAAGACGCGGTGAACGCCGAACTTCTGGATGAGGGAGGAGAGTTGCGATTTCCCCTGTTCGTAAAACCGAGCCGGGAAGGTACCGGCATGGGGATCACCGCCGAATCCATTGTAAAGGACCTTTCAGGATTGAAGGCTCAGGTTGCACTGCTTCTGAAGCGATACAGGCAGCCTGTCTTGTGCGAGAGATTCATCCGGGGCAGGGAGATCACGGTGGGGATTTTGGGAAATCTGCAACCCACATCGGCTCGCAGGATCAGCGATCGAACAGCTCCCCATACTCTCCCTTCGGAGTTGACATTTTTCCCACCTTTGGAGGTGGATCTGGCCACTTACGATTCCTCCGAGGCGGGCCTTTACACAAACCGCATCAAGGTGGAGCTCGCCGAGAGCTTTCACTATATCTGCCCCGCTCCTCTAGAAGAAAAACAGGTCGAGAGGCTCAACCTGCTGGCCGCAGCGGTATTTCGTGTGATGGGATGCTACGATATGGCGAGGGTGGATTTCCGGCTGGATGAGTCGGACGACAACAGCCCGTCTATTTTAGAGGTCAATCCCCTACCGGGTTTCTGCCCCGAATACAGCGATCTTCCCATAGAGGCCTACGCTGCCGGATGGAGCTACGAGAGGCTCGTCAACTCGGTGGTGAATTTGGCGGCGAAACGCTACGGCCTGTCGTCAGTTTAGCCTCTCGGAGGCTAAGCCTTCGGGCGGACCTTTACAGGATCCTTGGGTCCGAGAGCCTCGGCTCCTAAAGCCTTGACAAGAATTGCTTTTGAGTCTCCGTAAGCGTAGAAATCCGGCAGAACCGCTTCCTCACGGTATCCTCTCTTCCGGTAGAATTCCCTTGTTGCATCGTAGCTCTGCCTCGAGGAGGTCTCGATGTAGATCCTTTGCCCTCCCATAGCTGCAATCCTCGCCTCGCAGATGCCTAGAAGCTTCGTGCCGAGCCCTTTGCCCTGCTCAGCCGGGATCACAGCAATCCAGTACAGGTCGTACCTCTGCACTGTGCAGGGGATGGGACCGAAACAGCAGTATCCAACGACTCCGCGTTCTTTCTGTGCAAAAACGAAGTGGTAGCCCGAGGAAGCTCCCCGGGAGAGGTTCTCTCTGACGAGCTCCACTGCGACCTCTGTCTCCTCCTGTTGAAAGAGACCGGTTGATTCAACAATCTCACGCACGGCATGGA
>CAZLRN010000235.1:0-7507 GCA_964561715.1 uncultured Spirochaetales bacterium | reverse complement strand
AATCAGTGCAGAGGAGACTTGGGAACGGCTAGAATACTTCGTAAAACGCGTAATACCTGTCGCTGAAGAATACAAAGTCAAAATGGGATGCCATCCTCACGACATATCTATACCTCCGGGAACTACGTATCAAGGAATTGCCCCGGTACTCAGTACTGTAGAGGGTTTAAAACGTTTTGTTGAGTTAAGTCCCAGCCCTTATCATGGTCTTAAATTCTGCCAAGGCTGTATTTCTGAATTTAGCACCAATCCGGAACAGGTTTATGACGCAATAAGATATTTTGGAAGCCGCAACAGAATTTTCTGGGTGCATTTCCGCAATATTCGCGGCGGCCTCTTGAGATTTGAGGAAACTCTGCTCGATGACGGTGATATTGATATGCTAAAAGCCATGAGAACGTATAAAGAGGTCGGCTATAACGGTATTTTTATACCGGACCATGTCCCTCGATCAGCAATAGACTCCAGATGGGGACACCGTGGCCGCGCTTTTTCTATCGGTTATATCAAAGCATTGATTCAAGCAGTAGAATCTGAAGGATAAGAGCTAAAACATAGTCCGGCATACACAATAAATCAAAGGAGGATTACTAATGAAAATCAAACGGGTTGAAGCTAGTTATCTGACTAACATTCCTATTACTCCACCTCCGCTACTGAAAGAGCCGTCACGTACCACTGCGCTCATAGTGGAGGTCGAAACAGACGACGGAATTATTGGCTACGGAATAACGAAGGACACTCTGCCTTGGTCAATTATTGAGTTTATACATCGAGAGGCTGCCCCATTTCTGATAGGTAAGGACCCAATGCTCACTGAGCGTATTGGGTACGAGCTGTTTCGGGAATTCAACGAGAGGGTTCATACCGGTGTTTGGAGCTATGCAACAAGCGCAATCGATATCGCTCTGTGGGATATCAAAGGCAAAGCCTTTGGCTTGCCGGTATGGCGGTTGCTGGGTGGAGCTCAGAACCCCGTACCAGCCTACATTACCTTTGGTCTAAACACATACAACCATGAACAGTTGGCAGAAGCAGCGAAATACTGGGTAGCACAGGGGCAGGACAAGCTGAAGATGGTGGTAGGCGTGACCGGCAATTCTCAAGACCCCGATGAGGACGCTGCTCGAGTAAAGACGGTGAGAGAGGCTATAGGGCCGGACGTCCAGCTGATGATGGATGCTAACTACAAGATGTCTTTTCACCATGCTTTGCGTCTGTGCAAGCTGTGTGAGCCTTATAACATTACCTGGTTTGAGGAACCCGTCTACCAGAATGACGCACGCCTCCTGGCAAACCTTCGCAGGCAAACGAGTATTCCCATTTCGGCAGGCCAGAACGAAGGAAACCGTTTCCGCCACCTGGAGCTGTTGCTACACGAAGCGGTAGATATCCTTCAACCAAACGTGATTAGTGTAGGTTTTACAGAAGGAGCAAAGGTGGCTGCTATGGCACAGGCCTTCAACAAGCCAATCGCAAACGGTGGCGCGTGGCCTCTTCACAATATGCATCTACAGGCTGGCATGTCTAATGGATGGCGGGTTGAGTTCCATTACATAAGGTGGATGATGTCCAAAACCGTATATAAGGAAACCCCAGAGCCAATAAATGGATGGGTGACTGTACCGGAAACGCCTGGACTCGGGTTGGACCCCAAGCCGGGAGTCATCAAGGAATATCGTACCAATCAATCATAGGCTGAGCCACGATAAAATAAGAGGTGCCTATAGGATCATCTCAAGTATGATATGAAAGGAGTTAAGTAATGAAAATTAGCAAAGTGGCTTGTTCGGTGCTACGTGCCCCCATTACATACCCACTTCTTAAAGAGAGGTTCTCCGAGTGTGTGTTTGTAGAGATAGAGACTGACAATGGCCTTGCGGGCCACGCCATGGCGGCCTATCCGTTGAACTATGGAATCCGGGACCTAATCAACCGCGATGTTGCCTCAACCATTATCGGCATGGACCCCATGCGTACCGAAGAAGTGCGAACAACCTTATTCTGGGCGCTCAGCAACAAGTACTTCATTGGCACATGGAGTTGTAGCGCGAGTTTAATTGACATTGCATTATGGGACATCAAGGGAAAAGCAACGGGACAGCCTGTGTGGAAACTGCTCGGGGGAGCGCACAGCCGCGTACCAGTCTACATCACCTTTGGATTAGGAGAGTATAGTCAGGAACAGCTGGTCGAAGTTGCGAAAATGCTGGTGGCCGACGGCCAGGACAAGCTGAAGATGGTGGTAGGAGGGGGAGGGACGAAGTACGAGTGGGCAAACAAGTACGAGTGGTTACACGGTCAAGTGACAGAGGAAGATATTGTTAGAGATGTAGAACGGGTAGGCGCGGTGCGAGAAGCGGTGGGGGACGCGGTACGCCTTATGATCGATGCAAACCAGCATTTATCCTTCACCCAGGCCCTGCGGCTGGCGAAGCTCGTGGAACCTTACAATCTGACTTGGTTTGAAGATCCACTGCTTCAGGCGGACTCTCGGATGATAGCAAATCTTCGGAAGAAGGTAACGATTCCATTAGCTGCTGGAAGCACCGGCACGTCGGATCTCATGTACTTCCGTGAGTACCTCTTGCACGATTCAGTTGATATTATCCAACCAAACGTTCGCGACATCGGAGGTTATTCCGGTGGCCTCAAGGCCACAGCGCTGGCACAGGCATTCAACAAACCGATTGCAATGGGCGGCTCGTGGCCACACCTGAATATGCATTTGCACGCGGGCGTACAGAATGGCGGATGGGTAGAATTCCATTGGAGCGCATGGAAAATAACGGAATCACTGTTTGACGGAACCCCTTCACCTGTCAAAGGCTGGGTGACGTTACCTGAAGCACCTGGCCTTGGCTTTACGCCTAAGACAGGGATAGTTAAAGACCTTGCTGTGGATTAGAGCTCGAGAGCGCCGGATGTTCATAGAAACATCCATAAGTAAGGAGTCAACCTCTCATAAGTTCAGGCTTTCGCTACCCTTTTGACGGTATGTGGAGCTAAGAACCTTCTCGGCAGATACATACACTTTAATCGAAGGAGGTTTGCCAATTAATGCAGATCAAGCGTGTTGAAGCCAGCTACCTGACTAACGTTCCGATTCCTCCCCTTCCATTACTGAAGAAGCCAACACACAGCCAAGTGATCATCTTGGAGGTTGAAACAGAGGACGGAATTATTGGCTATGGAGTGACTGACTATGGCATTCTGCCCTGGTCCATTGTGGAATTTCTAAATCGAGAGGCTGCGCCCTTTCTAGCGGGTCAAGACCCCATATTGACTGAGCGCATCTGGTACCAGATGTTGCGTAAATTCAACCCGAGGGTCCAGACCGGTGTGTGGAGCAACGCCATGAGCGCCATCGATATTGCCCTATGGGATATCAAGGGCAAGGCGTTAGGCCAGCCGGTGTGGCGCTTGCTGGGTGGAGCTCAGAACCCCGTGCCAGCTTACATCACCTTTGGTGGGTCCGCTTACAATCGTGAACAGCTAGCGGAAGCGGCGAAATATTGGGTAGAACAAGGGCAGGACAAGCTGAAGATGGTGGTAGGAGTGGTAGGCAACTCCCAGGATCCTGAGGAGGATGCGGCCAGGGTGAGGGCAGTACGAGAGGCTGTAGGCTCAGATGTTCAGCTGATGATAGATGCCAATTACCTGATGTCATTCCACCATGCTTTGCGTCTGTGCAAGCTTTGCGAGCCCTACAACCTTACCTGGTTTGAAGAGCCCGTCTATCAGAACGATGCTCTCCTCCTGGCAAACCTCCGCAGGCAAACGACCATACCTATAGCGGCTGGCCACCACGAGGGGCACCGCTACCGCCACCGGGAATTGCTGATCCACGATGCAGTAGATATCCTCCTGCCAAATGTTGTCCACGTGGGTGGTTATACAGAAGCGATGAAAGTGGCTGCTATGGCGCAGGCTTTCAACAAGACGATTGCAAACGGCGGCATGTGGCATCTTCACAATATGCATCTGCAGGCCGGGATGTCCAACGGATGGAGACTCGAGTTCAATTACCCTAATTGGATGATGTACAGAGCGGTGTACGAAGAGATCCCGGAGCCGCTAAAGGGATGGGTGACTGTGCCGGATACGCCCGGGCTGGGGTTGGATCCCAAGCCGGGGATCATCAAAGAGTATCGAGCCAACAAACCGTAGTCTGGGTCACGATGGCATCGCGCTTGGTGTCCCATTTCTATCCAATTACTAAAAAGTGACGTCAGCTCACTTTATCACGACATTTCTCGTCATTCGGAGGGCATTTCATGAAAATCGTAGATATCAAGACCTATGTTGTAAGCACTCCACCTCCCCATCATGGCGGACGTAACTGGGTCATTCTGAAACTCACCACCGACAGCGGGATCGAGGGAATCGGTGAGGCCTATAAGGTGCCGTTCCACCCGCAAACTGTGGAAATCATGATTCAGGACATTGGTGGGACCTATGTGATCGACAGCGACCCGTTTCAGATTGAGCGACTGTGGCGCACCGTCTATTACGGTGAAGGTTACGAGTCGCACGATCATCATCAGCATCCAGACCACACCGTGGTAGGCGTGCTCAGCGCATTCGAGATGGCATGCTGGGACATCATGGGCAAGGCCTTGGATAAGCCCGTATACAATCTACTCGGCGGTCGGTATAACGAAAGGCTCCGATCCTATACCTATCTTTATCCAGCGCCAGGTGACACTAGCCGCCGTTCGCCGCACATCTATCCTGAATTAGCGGCGGAACGTGCTGCCGCTTACGTTGAGGAAGGGTTTACAGCGGTCAAGTTCGACCCCCTTATCGAAGTCATGGGAAATCGAGACCCTAGAGAATCGCCCCTTGACCGCCTGGAGAACGCCGAGGCAGTGGTCAAAAGTGTTCGCGAAGCGGTGGGCGGCAAATGCGACATACTCATCGGCACCCACGGGCAGTTGACCACATCGAGTGCCATCCGGTTTGCTCGGAGAATCGAGAAATACGATCCGCTCTGGTTCGAAGAGCCCGTGCCCCCGGAGAACAGGGACGAGATGGCCAGAGTTGCCCGAGCCACCAGCATACCCGTCGCTACGGGCGAGCGTTTGGCAACGAAGTATGAGTTCCGTGAGCTGCTCGAGAAGCAGGCGGCAATGATTCTGCAGATGGCCCTAGGCCGTGTCGGCGGGATTTTGGAGGCCAAGAAGATTGCCGGGATGGCGGAAGCGTACTACGCCCAGATTGCACCGCACCTGTATTGCGGCCCCATCGAGGCTGCGGCCAATATCCAGGTGGATACCTGCAGCCCCAACTTCCTTATCCAGGAGAGCATCGGGAGGTTCGATGGATTCCACGCTGAGATACTGAAAGAACCCATCCAGTGGGAAGACGGTTACATCATTCCACCAACCAAGCCAGGCTTGGGTGTGGAGCTGAATGAAAAGGTGGCCGCTGAGCACCTCTATCAGAAGCCGCGTGGAGCATAGCAGATGGGGCTATAGCAGATGGCTGCAAGGCGGCTGCAGGCCGGTCCCACAGCCTGGTCCCACAGCCGCCTGCTACCTATCTATCGACGGCGCTCATGGCGTTGCTCCACACACCGGTATGAATGGTGGGAAAAACTAAATGGCAGGAATAACTATCGCGTTATCGTGTTGTGCAACGCCGCTAATTGCCTCATAATAAATCTACACGAAACGAACCCGTCGCCTCAAAAATAAAATCTCTGGGCAATTGTACCCTTGAAAGGGGCGGAGATGAGGTTTGACCTCTGATGTGACCGTCGACCTTCGAGCGCTCAATCCGGTGCTCGGAAGTTGGAGACCGGTTGAATCAACCGAACATAATTACAATCGATGGAGGTGTTAGATGCAGAGAAACACTATGAAAGAAAAGATCAAAGGAGGTAAGGCCGTCATTGGTCCCATCATCGGTTTCTCCTCCCCGCAGCTCGTGGAGATTTGCGGGCATATCGGTTTCGATTTTGTCTTTATCGATTGCGAGCACGGAGCAATCTCGGTCGAAGGCTGCGAGGCGATGGTGCGTGCCGCGGAACTGACGAACATCCCAACGATCGTACGTGTGCCAGAAAACAGTCCGCAGGTCATACTGCGTTATCTTGACTGCGGCGCAAACGGCATCCAAGTACCGCATGTGAAGACGAAGGCCGACGCGATAGCTGCCGTGCAGGCGGTGAAGTACCACCCGACTGGCAAGCGGGGACTGGCGGGTGGGCGCTGGGCAGATTACGGATTTGCCGCGCCGCTTGCGGAGAGCGTTAAGTACGCCAACGAGCAGACGCTCGTCTCAGCCATGATCGAGGACGTCGAAGCGGTGGAAAATCTTGAAGATATAGCCTCGATCGATGGGATAGACATTCTGTCGATCGGACCGGCCGATCTGTCGGCATCAATGGGGATGCCCGCTGAGATTAGCAATCCCCGGGTTCAGGCGATGATCGACGAAATCATAAAGTGCGGAAATGCCGCCGGCAAGGCTGTTGGCGTTGGCGGCACGAGCGACCTCGAAGGCGTTCAACGGAACCTCGCGCGGGGCGCACGATACGTCACAATTGGATTCACCGGATTTATCGGTAGAGTCGCGCGCGAACTGCTCAAAAAGGCAAGAGATACGTAATTAAAATTCGTCCTTTTCTTTGCTGATCGAAGGTAGGATTTCCGGCAGATGGGCGCCTGCTGCTCCACGCAGGCGGTTCGCTTAAGAACCGGCGATAGCTTTTCCGCTACGAAACCCGGTTTTCAAGGCAGGTCCCAGTCACCTGCATGATAAAGCGTTTTTATTTCGTCGCTGTTCAGAATGGAATGGTAAAGCCGAACATCGTCAATATCGCCCGAGAAGTAGGATGTAAAACCCCATGCTGCATTTCCTAATATCAAATCAGTAGTAGATACAACGTACATCAATTCTGAAGTACTTCCAACTTCTTCCCCGTTGACATACATATGCTGCTCTCCGTCTGCAAAAGTCATACCCACGAATATCCATTCATCCACCGAAAGGGTATCGGTTAGATATCCAAGCATAACGTTGCCATGTCGAGTAAAACGAATCTGGTTACCATAGATATCGATTTCCCAGCCGCCAGCGCCACCATCGCGCTTGCTTATCATACGGCCGTTCACATCGAATGCAGTGGGCCTCACCCACAGTGTGACCGAGATGGCGTCGGTCGGATTCAGCTCGGGTGCGTCGGCGCACACAATCTCGTCCGATTCGGCGCTTACAAACCGATACGCATTTTCGCTTCTGCCGAAACGATCGCTCACCAGTGTCGCACCGGAGACGACTCCGTCATTGCCGTTGCCGTTTGTGTCCTTGGCGTCTCCTTCAAACAGATACTCTACTATCAGATGATCTCGATCCACAGCCGGATTGTAGTCAGGTTGCTCGGCGCCATTCCCTTCTTCTGAGATCGGACAGGAAACAGAAAACAGCGGGAAAAGGAATATTATACTAAGAGTGCGTCTCTAAAATCATGCTCTTGCCATTCTGAAACAAATAATCGAGT
>CAZLRN010000234.1:5326-7563 GCA_964561715.1 uncultured Spirochaetales bacterium | reverse complement strand
ACACGGCTTATTTTGAGCTTTCTGGCCGTTTGAGCCTTGTTCCAGTTGTTCTCCTCGAGATGCTTTAGCAGCTCCTCCCTCGAGAAGCTTCTGCTGGCTCTCGGGGCGTTTTCCAAAGCCGGCGTCACATCTTCTGAAAACCTGGCATCATCTGAAATTGCGATATTCGGAAGGGAAGCTATGTTCTGCAGGTCGTTATCACGGCAGAGCTGGTCGCGCATCTTTAGGACCCGGATGTCCTGTGGAAGGTCGAATATATCGATCAGGGGATTGGATGAGAGAACAAAGGCGTATTCGATGCAGTTTTCCAGTTCCCGAACATTGCCGGGCCAGCAGTAGTCCATCAGCAGCTTTATTGCGTTTTCGGTCAGCCCTTTGATATTTTTCCCGGTTTTTCTGTTGAACTTCTTGATGAAATGCTGGCAGAGGAGAGGAATATCGTTTTTGCGTTCTCTTAGAGGTATGGTTTGAATGGGAAAAACCTTTAGCCGATAGTATAGATCCTCTCGGAACTCCTCCTCGGCGACGAGTCTCCGCAGGTCTTTGTTGGTGGCCGTAATGATACGCATATCCACATCTATTCTTTTGTTATCGCCAACCCGTTCTATGGACTTCTCCTGAATGACCCGCAGTAGCTTGAGCTGTATAAGGGAGCTGACATCGCCGATCTCGTCGAGAAAAATGGTTCCCCCCTCCGCCGCTTCGAACTTGCCGACCTTATCTCTGTAGGCGCCTGTAAAGGCTCCCCTGACGTGGCCAAAGACCTCCGATTCGAGCAGACTCTCGGGGAGGGCGGAGCAGTTGACGGTAACAAAAGGCTTCTCGCTTCTTGGGGAGTTCAGATGTATGGCTTTGGCTATCAGCTCTTTTCCTGTCCCGCTTTCGCCACTTATCAGGATGTTGGCCATGGACTCGGCTGCCAGATCAATCAGCTTGATTATCTCCAGCAACTTGGGATCCCGGCCTACGATTCCGTGGCGCCTGCCCTCGCTCAGTTCCAGGCTGCCGGCCTCAAGCATGTCACAGGAGATTTCTTTTGAGATATCACTAACCGTTACCAGAATCTGAGGAGCCTGTTCATCCAGATGATTCGCATTAACGGCCTGAATGAATCCCAGACGCAGCTTCGAGGTCCTATCTTCTATGTAGACTGCGCGGCTAAAAAAGGGAGTTGTTCCTGTTGCGGCACACTGGAAGGGATTGATGAGGTTGTCCTTGTTCGAGGGATCGTGAAACTGTATAAGAGAGGCGTCCCTGCCAATCATCTCCTCTTTTGTGAAGCCTGTTATCCGCGACATTTCCTTATTCCAGGCTGTGATCGTGTTATTCTCTCCGATGGCATAGACACCACATGGGAAGGCATCGATTTCTGTATCTTTTAGCATGATGGTCTTTCTCCAGTTGTTAACGTTAACTTAACGTTAACTATTAATCAACAGTTAACGCCCGGTTTCTCGAGATGCCGTCAAAATTTACTAAAAGGGGCTCATTTTTGGCAAATTTGGCCTCCTAGTCGGCCCTAAGGACATGAATTGGGCCTCCAATGCCTGTAAAAGAGGCGATCCCCCAGATGGCACGATAATTGCAAATTAATGATCATAATATATCTATAGGGAGAAAGCGATGGCGGACTCAAACAGTGTTTTGACAATAAACGATGCAAGCTTTGACAAGGTGATCTCCAAGGGAGTCACAGTTGTGGACTTCTGGGCCGAGTGGTGCATGCCCTGCAAGATGCAGGCGCCCATTATGAACGAGCTGGCCAGGACTGTCGGAGATTCAGCAACAATCTCGAAACTCAACGTGGATGAGAATCCAGTTTCAGCACAGAAGTACGGAATTATGGGCATTCCCACTTCTTTGGTTTTCAAGGATGGACAGGAAGTTCAGAGATTCGTAGGGGTGCAAAACAAGGATACCCTTCTCAAGGCGATCGAATCCCATTCATAAAGAGAGGATGATATGGCGGTAAGTGTTTATTCAACCCCGACCTGCGTATACTGCAGCAAGGTCAAGGACTATCTCAGGGAGAGGCAGGTCAAGTTTGTCGACTACGATGTCTCTCGAGACCAGAGAAAAGCCGAAGAGATGATTCACAAATCCAGGCAGATGGGAGTTCCCGTGATCGATTTCAATGGGACCGTTGTGGTCGGGTTCGACAAGAACAGGCTGGATCAACTGATCGCAAAAAGAGGATCTTAGGCCTGATCCGGCTGGCAGCAGTTTCAGCTGCCAGT
>CAZLRN010000234.1:0-5226 GCA_964561715.1 uncultured Spirochaetales bacterium | reverse complement strand
TCGCAAAAAGAGGATCTTAGGCCTGATCCGGCTGGCAGCAGTTTCAGCTGCCAGTCTCGCAGCTTTAGCTGCCAGTCTCCTTACGGCCGGACGTGTCAAAGCGGTGGCTTTCGCTGATGATGTCGATTGCTGCCGCGCTGGCGCGTCCGGCTTTTTTTGTATAGAGTCACTGCATGATGGCCGGCAAAAGTTCCGCTCGATACGGGTGGGTCGTCATAGCTGTGTGTTTTCTCAGCGTTGGGGCCTCCACCGCAATCCGCCAGTCTCTCATCATATTTTTTCCCTCTCTCCTGGAAGAGTTCGGCTGGAATAGAGCAGCCCTCTCGGTTGCTCCTTCGCTTTCAGGTTTTGTCTCTTCGTTTCTCGGGCTCTTTATCGGCATCCTTTCAGACAAATGGGATGTCAAGAGGATTCTGATCGGCGGTGCGGCTGTGGCTGTTATCGGGCTGGCCCTCTGCAGCACGACAGAGCGGTTGTGGCATATCTATCTTTTCTTCGGTTTTGTCACCTCCATCGGCATCGCATCTCTGAGTCTCGTTCCCAACACAATTATCCTCTCCAACTGGTTCGTAAACCGCCGAGGATTCGCGATCGGAATCGTAGCGAGCAGCTACGGCCTCGGCACGCTGATCTTGATGCCTGTGCTGCAGGTCGTAATCAATGTGAGAGGCTGGCGTTTCGGCTTTGTTTTCCTCACTGCTTTTATCGTTGTTTTGATTCCCATCATCGTAATCTTTCAGAAGAGCCGTCCCGAAAAGGAGCAGTCTCCAGAGGGACCGGGAGAAGAGAGGAGTCGAGCCGGGGCGCCAAGTAAAGCCGGGCCAAAGAAGTCCCTCCATCCCGGCGAGAAAAGAGTCGGCACGCGACATTTGCTCGGGCTTCTCGCCCGAAATCCGCGTTTCTGGTTTGCCTATTTCCAGTTTATCCTGGGCCCTCTGGCGACAATGCCGATCAGCGCCCATCAGGCGGCTTTCCTCGTCGATAAGGGATTCGACAGGATGACCACGGCCATGATAGTGGGAATCAACGGATTCGGTATCTTTCTCGGTATGCTCTTAAGCGGGTACCTTTCTGACAGGTTGAGCCGCGAAGGGAGTTACACGATAGGAACGGTCTCCCTCATGGCGGGCTGCGTGATTCTCCTGCTCGTAGAATCCGGTTCCAGCGTGCTCCTCCCGGTTTTTTTCGCATTGCTCTTCGGACTGGGTTTCGGCACGCGGCCCTCCATGGATGCCGCCACGGCCGCAGATCTGTTCATCGGTCCCCACTTTGGGCTGATTTACGGTCTGTTCAGTACCGGACTGGCCGTTGGTTCGTTGATCGGCCCGGTGCTTTCAGGGTGGATCTTCGATACCACTGGAAGCTATACAGGAGCGATTGTTTTTTGTCTAGTCGGCGTTGTCTTGGCAACGGCCTGCAGCTGGTCAGCCGCACCGCGGCTAGGCAACGAGTACGAGGTGATGATTCAGAGGTGGCGTTCAGCGGGATCCTAATCCCTGGGGTACTCTCTGTCCAGCCTCTGCTGCAGCTCTTTCATGGCCTGAGGACCGCCGTAGAGGGCGAGATTGCCCTCCGGCCAGGAATGGCCCTCCACATTGTAGCCGTCATCGGCAAAGACCACATTCCCCGTGAAGTGCCTCTGCGGAAGGCACATGGAAATCAGTGTTTCAGCCACTCCCTCCCTTGTGATAAAGGCTTTGCTGGGCGTGTGGGCCAGGATTGTCAAAGCCCGGGGTTTGAAGCTACCGTCGGGATTTCTCAGGAGAGAGCGATTGAGATCCGTTTCGACCGTTCCTGGAGCAATGCCGTTGACCCTCACGTTAAAGGGCGCCAGCTGGGCGGCTGCGGTTTTAACGAGCCCCTCCACCGCATGCTTGGTTGAGTTGTAGGCGTAAGAGGCGTAGAGGGAGAGGCGGCTTCCGCTGCTGCAGATGTGAATGATCTGACCGTCCCTCTGAGCGATCATCTGCCGTGCGGCGGCCATGGTCACGATAAAAGCTCCTGTGAGGTTGATCTCGACAACGCGGCGGAAATGCCCAAGCATCTCCTCTGCATTGTCTTTATAAAAGTCAAAGGGCGGATGATGCACCCCGGCGAAATCAACTACAATGTCGACACTGCCCAGAGTATCTGCGGTGAACCTCACGACTTCCTGCACGTCGGCCAGATTGGTCACATCGGCGTAAAGCACGCATGCGGGTCCGTAAGATCCCAAATCACCTATGTTGAGGGCGATGGCCCGGACCTTCTCGTCAAATTCAGCGCGCCTCGCTTTGTCCTTCGGGGGAAGATCGGCAATCACAGCTTTTGCGCCGCAGAGTGACGCCGCGTAGAGGAAGGTCTCGCTAAGGTTGCCCCCTCCGCCAAAGGCCAGTACGGTTTTGCCTTTAAGGTCGATTTTGCTTCGCCAGTCAAAGGTAAAGGGCTGTGGGTTTTTTCCATCGATCTTCACTTCTTCCATGTCCATTGCTCCTGTGGGGATTAGCGACAACTATAACACAGCTTGGGCTTTTACTCACAGGGTCAAATGGATTACCATCGGTTGCAGGCAGCATCCAGGAGGAGATGGATTGATGAACGAACGGAGATATGACATAGACTGGTTGAGGATCGTGGCCATACTGGCGGTATTCTTCTTTCACTGTGCCAGGTTTTTCGGCGGTGGAGACTGGCATCTCATGAACGACAGGCAGAGCCTCGTGGCGACATTATTTATCGGGGCGTTGGATTTGTGGATCATGCCTCTCTTCATGCTTCTCTCTGGAGCCGGCACCTGGTATTCCCTGAAATCCAGAACTGGAGGCCAGTACCTCCTCGAACGGGTCAAGCGGATTCTGGTTCCCCTCTACGGGATCGGCGCATTCATCCTTCTGGCGCCTCAGGCCTACTTCGAATATTTCACACATACCGAAGGCGTGACGGTTACCTTTTGGCAGTTCTATCCGCGTTATGTAGCCGGGATCTTCTCCGGAGTCAATTTCGGGAGCCCCTTCTTCTTCAATATCATGTACGGTCACCTGTGGTTTCTCCAGTACCTCTTCCTCATTTCCCTGCTTGTGCTGCCCCTGCTTCTCTTTCTCAAATCCGAGGGAGGCCAGCGCTTCATCGCTAGGCTTGCGGGTTGGTGCGGTCACTGGGGCGGTATCTTCCTGCTGCTCATTCCGCTGGTCGTCGTAAGGATCTGTTTTATGCATCTCTTCGATGGTGAGCACACCTGGGGTGATATGCTCGGCTTTGCGGTCTTTTTTCTCATCGGGTATATCATGGTGGCGGATCAGCGTTTCACCGAGAGCATAGAGAGACATGGTTGGATCTGTCTGGCTCTGGGCATCGTCGGTTTCGGAGGGGAGGGGTATTTTATCCTTGGGTTGCGCTACAACTACGGCGAGCTCTACCATCCGGGGGGTGAGCCCTTCTCGCTGATGTACGTGCTCTTCTGGATCGTGATGGGCATCGCCAGGTTCGGCTGGGTGGTCTTTATGCTGAGTATCGGAGCCAAGTACCTGAACTTCAGGGGCAGGGTCCTCGCCTATGGAAGCGAGGCGCAGCTTCCCTTCTACATCTTTCATCAGACGGTCATTCTCTGCGTCGGCTGGTTTGTGATACCTCTGAGTCTGGGCATGATACCGAAATACATTATTATCGCCGTGATATCCTTTGTGCTGATCATGGGCCTCTACGAGTTGCTGGCGAGGCGCTTCAACGTGATGCGCTTTCTCTTCGGCATGAGGCCGAAGCTCGGCATGAGACCCAAGAAGCTACCCGACGCAGAGTAGTCGCAGAAGGAGAATCGAGAGGAACCATGGAACCAAAGCAGGTGTTTTCACTCTATGATTGGTCCGGGAATCGTGGCGTTGACAGTCTCAGATACTGTCCCCGGTGTGGAACAGAGTGCCGGCGCAGGAGGGAAGCAGGCAGAGAGAGGCCGGTCTGCCCTGAGTGCGGTTTCGTGCACTACGGCAATCCCTCTCCCGGAGTGGACGTCCTCATAGAGGAGGATGGCAGGGTGTTGCTGGGCCGGAGGGGACCGGGCAGCTTTAGAGAGGGGCTTTGGTGCCTGCCCTGCGGCTTCATGGAATGGGATGAGGATTTTCTCACCGCGGCTCATCGCGAGGTGAAAGAGGAGACAGGTCTTGAAATCAGGATAAGCTCGCTTCTTAGCGTGGTCACCAACTATCTGTCACCGACACAGCACACCCTGGTCGTGGTGCTTCTGGCGAAACCTGTGGGCGGGACTCTCCGTGCCGGTGACGACATCGATCGCGTCGAGTGGTTTCCCCTGGAAGGCCCGTTTCCCGAGATCGCCTTCGAGGCGGACCGGCACATTATCGAGAGATATGCAGCAACAGCACTGAAAGGAGCCTCGGTCGATCCGGATTATGCCACTTCTCGAAAAATATGAAAGGAGAGAAGGAAAGGATGGAACAGATCAAGCCCCAACGGCGGTATGACCTGGACTGGTTGAGGGTGCTTCTTGTTTTCTGCGTTTTTCTGTTTCACTGTGGCGCCTTCTTCACATCGTGGCATTGGCACCTCAAGAACGAAACCCTATCTCCAGGGATGTCACTCTTTGGCGGATTTCTTTTGCTGTGGATGCTTCCCTCTATTTTTATCGTCTCGGCAGCGGGCATTTGGTACAGCCTCGAATACCAGAGTCCACTCAAGTTCATCAGGGGCAAGGTCCTGCGTCTCTTCGTTCCGCTTGTTTTCGACGTGTTCATCCTCTCTCCGCATCAGCAGTATTTCGACAGGCTTACCAAGGGGATTTCTCCGGATCTTTTCTCGAGTTTTTGCCGCATTACTTCCAGGGCTTTGACGCCATGGGCGGCAACTTTGCGTGGCATGGGTTCCACCTCTGGTACCTTCTGTGGCTGTTCGTTTTCAGTTTGCTTCTTCTTCCACTGTTTTTGCTGTTGAGCTCCCGACTGGGCGAACCGATTATTCGGGCCGTCGGTTCCTTCTTCAAGAAGGCCGGCACAATCTATCTCCTCGGTCTCGTTCTGGCGGTGCCTATGGAAATCATTGACGAGGAGAGCCTGTGGGGAATAAGAGTCTGGGCGGGATGGAACCTCGTCTACTATCTGATCCTCCTGTTGATAGGATTTCTCATTTTTGCAGATGAGAGGATTCAAAGGACCATTGTCAGGCAACGCTATGTCTCTCTCGTCCTGGGCCTGGCGTTGGTCGTTGCACTCCAGCTGGGCGTCACCGTGCCCCCTTCAATTG
>CAZLRN010000233.1:0-7568 GCA_964561715.1 uncultured Spirochaetales bacterium | reverse complement strand
AAACAATTTAGCCTATTTTCTATATGCAGCCAACGATTTAGCAATTACTTCGCAAAATCTTGTTTAAAAAACAAGATTTTGCGAAGTAATTGCATACTACTAAGTATAGCCAAATTTGACAAAGGGAAAATAGAAAATTACACCGCTGAAGCGTGGCTGAAAAAAGGCATAGGGGTTTTCACCTTCTCTTTGCCTTTTGTTTGCCTGTCAGTATATTTCTTACATGAATGCTAAGGTATTGCTAAAATCACCTGTAACCCTGGGTTTCGTCTTATGGGTAACTTTGATGCCGGGCCTCTTTGCCCAACTGCAAGAGGAGCAGAAGATGAAAGGACTAGACACCTACAAGGTGCTTCCCGAAAGGACCGAAGTGGAATACCCCATACATCTTTCCGACAGTGAGTGGAGGGGGCGGCTGACTCCGTTTCAGTACCACGTTCTGAGAGAGAAGGGCACAGAAAGGGCCTTCACGGGAGAGTATGATAAACTCTATCAGGAGGGGACTTACTACTCGGCAGCAACGGGGCAACCTCTTTTCAGCTCGAAAGCAAAATTCAACTCAGGTACAGGATGGCCAAGTTTTTTCGAGCCCATCAGTCATGACGTTGTCGTGCTCATCGAGGACAAGAGTTTTTTCATGACCCGTATCGAGGTAGCAGACAGCTCGAGCGGATCACATCTGGGTCATGTCTTTCCTGACGGTCCAGCTCCTACGAGGTTGAGGTTTTGTATAAATTCCACCTCCCTCATATTTGTGCCGGAGGGAGAGGAGCCGCCGAAAATCGTCAGAGACTACCTGAACCGGATCAAGTAGGCCGTGTAGCGGTGACTCCGAGTTAGGCAATCAGAACGGGATCACGTTTAGTCTGGTGGCGAGCGGCCCTCAAGAGGAAATGCTCTTCAGGTCAATCCCGGCCAACCGCTCGGGTGCGATATAGAAGAGAGACATGCCGCTTTTGACCACGAAGTCCCAGGGTGGATTCTCTATTATCTCTGCGTCGAATCTGTGAGACTCTGTGAGAGCCAGCAGGGTGGCGTTATAGTTCTTCTTGAAGTGGTGCAGCAATTCTCCATAGTTCCATTCTTCATTGCCCTCTGAAATGTCGAATCGGAAACCGGCGTGTCCCTCGATATTGCTGAGGAGTTTCTTGTAGAGATTTGTGATGCCGGGATCCTGCATAGCCTGCGTGATCATCGTCACCATCTTCTGCGGCACGCATTCGATTCCGCAGCCGAGTTTTTTGAGGTGCTCCTCGGTTTCGGCTAGATTGTCAACGGCTGCTACGATGTGGGCATGTCCGTTACGCTTACAAACGGTCAGGGCGATGACGAGGGTCTCATTGTCATCGTCACCATCTGCGATAATGCGAGAAGCCTGATCCACACAGGTTCTATCCATGACCTCCTGCGAAGTAAGGTTTCCACGTACGGGAAGCACAACATCCGGAAGCGGATTCTCCGTCGATTGCTCAGGTTTGAAGCCGAGAACGATGGAGCGTTTGACGCGATTCTTGTCTGCCAGTATCTCGTTAACGAGACTCTCGGTTTTGCCGGGGTGATAGCCCAAAATGATGATATGATCCCTTTCTTTCAACCTAACCGTACCTTCCATCATTCTTCTCCTGAGATTGGTGCCGATCGAGGCCATCTGGGTGATGACGATTCCGATTGAGCCAATTCCGCTGACCATTATGATCGTGGCGATAGCGCGGCCTCCCGGAGAGGCGGGTGCGTAGTCTCCGTAGCCTACCGTTGTCGTAGTCACCAAAAACCACCACCAGTAGACCTGCGGGGAAACAATCTCGCTGCCGGATGGTTCGAAGATTGCCATGAGAATCCAGCCCAACACAAAGAGAAAGGCCAGTACGAAGAGGCTTATTTTCCATCCACTCTTTTCGACGATCCGAAAGATTCTGATAAAAAATATCGGCATGCCTCAAATCTCCTGACGGAAAGTATAGGGGGTCCCGACTGCTGAGTCAACAAAAGGGCTGGCCCGTTGGGCCGGCCCGCTGGGCCGGACCAACCCCGGATCATCCTCAGAAACCTCGGGACACGATTCTCACTTCGACCCTCTTGGCCTCAAAACGTCTCTCCAGCTCCTCGATCGCAAGCTCAGGGTACATCTCACCGCACGTAAACACATCGAAAGCGGCATACGCTTCGTCGGGCCATGTGTGGACGGCAAAATGGGACCAGGCGATGAGAATGACGCCGCTCACCCCGTAGGGGCTGAACTGATGAAAATGGTGTTCGATGATCTCAGCCTGGCTCTTTTCTGCCGCCTGCAGAAAGGATTCTTTGACTTCTTGAATGTATTTGATCTTCTCGGGAATGCAGTCGATAAACTCGACGAGATAATGCTTCCCGAACTCTTTGGATTTATCACTCATACCCTTTTCAACCTTTGTGCAGATTAATATCGGTTTTCGGATTGCTTTGTCAAACCAACAGCGGCATCGTATTATGGAGCCATGCAGAAAGATCCGAAAGCAGTGGTGTCGAGCGCCTATCGTCGTGAGAGATTTCTCATTTACTTTCTCACCTTCGTCATGGGGGCGTGTGGTATCGCCTACGAATATACGTTCAGCAAGATCGCCTCTGATCTTCTGGGAAACTCCGTAAGGCAGTGGGCCGTTGTCATCGGCCTCATGATGTTCTTCATGGGAGTCGGTTCTGATGTCCAGAAATATATCGGTGACCGGCATATCCTGGATCGATTCGTTGTGATCGAGCTCCTGCAAGGGTTGATCGGTGGATTCGGCCCCATCGTGCTTTTCTCTGTCTTTGGAGCCTATCGCGACTACTTCAAAGTGCTCCAGTACCTCTTTATAATTTCCATCGGTCTAATCATTGGGCTTGAAATCCCACTCCTCACTCGGGTCAATGAGCGCTATACCCGAGAGCTCAAAATCAATATTGGCGGCATTCTCCGATCCGACTACATCGGGGCCTTTCTCGGGGCGGTGATCTGGATTTTTGTTCTTTTAGAAGTCTTCAGCCCGATACAGATCGGTTTCGTCCTGGGTGCGTTGAATATCCTCGTCTCGGGAGTCATCTTTTTTTACTTCAAGCGTTTTTCCAGGTCAAAGCTGATGCTTATTGCCGTGATCTCGGTGAGCTTTCTCGCTCTGCTATTCGGATTTTGCAGGGCTCCGGTTTGGACGTACCACGCGGAGCAGAGGCTTTTCCTGGACCGCATCATCTATTCCCATACGACTAAGTATCAACATATCGTTATCACGGAGACTAAAGCCGGGGACATCTACTGCTACATCAACGGCAATCTCCAATTTTCCAGTGTCGACGAGCACATCTATCACGAAAACCTCGTGCATCCAGCCATGCAGATTGCTCCAAACCGTTCCCACGTGCTGGTGCTCGGGGGCGGGGATGGACTCGCTATTCGTGAGATTCTGAAGTATCCGGACGTCCAATCGGTCACCGTTGTGGATATCGACCCGGAAATGACCAGGCTGGCAAGAGAACATGAGCTGCTGAGCAGGCTCAACGAAGGGTCTCTTCGGAATGAACGGGTGGTGGTGGTCGACAACCACGCCCTCGTCGATGCCGGAACCCATGAGATCTTGCTACACGACAAGACGAAGTTTGGAAGCGATCTGGCGAATCCCGTTGCCACGGTCTACAGGATAAATATGGATGCTGCACGATTTGTCGAGCAGGTTGCCGGTGTGTATGACGTTGTCGTCATCGATTTTCCGGACCCCAATAATCCGGAACTGGCAAAGCTCTATTCTCGAAGCTTCTATCGCGCAGTGGCTTCGAAGCTCTCAAGATATGGGATAGTGGTGCAGCAATCCACGTCGCCTGTTCACACAAAAGAGGCTTTTCTCTGCATCGGCCGGACGATGCAATCAGCCGGGCTGACGGCTATCCCCTATCACGACAACGTGCCGACGTTCGGAGAGTGGGGCTGGTGGATCGGCGGAAAGAGCGATGATTATACTTCCGAGGCAATAAGGGAGAAGCTCGCGAGGCTGGAAGATCTCGATGTGCCCACGAGATACCTAACGAAAGATCTCATTTCCACAGCCCTAGTTTTTGGCAGGAATCAGCTGGAATCCCAGTTCGAGGACGTCAGCACGCTGATGAACAACCGAATTTATACCTACTACCGCCAGGCTGTACAAAGGGAACGCTAAAATTGCGGCTTAATCGGCAATCACTATTGTCATTTCAAAACCGCTCCATTACTATAGTAGCGAGCAAAACTGCAACGAGCCACGAGTAGGGGAGGTCGACTCATGAAGGGCAACACCTTTTTCCTCGTCATTATGGGCGTCATCATTCTGATACTGGGCATCTCACTCATCAACGCTAACCAATCTAAAACGGCGGTCAACGTTGCTGTAGTATCCGATGCGGCCGAAGGATTGGATCTGCAGGCTCTCACAGAGATCGTGAAATCTGTGAAGGACGCCGAAGACCTGGAGAAGCGACTCAACGAACCTGGAGGAATCAACAACCTCGATCTGAACGAAGACGGAAAGGTTGATTTTATCAGCGTGACCGAATATGGCAACAAAGAGGACGCCTTTGGTTTTTCCCTCACCGTTCAGCCTGATGAGGGCGAAACCCAGGAGATTGCAACGATTGAAATTGCCAAGGAAGGAGATCAGGCCGATATCGAGGTCCGAGGAAACGAGCAGATCTACGGTCCCAGCTCCTACTATTATGGCTATCATCCTGTAGGCTCGTTCCTGCTCTGGAGCTACCTGCTGAGACCCCACCCCTACTATGTCTCGCCCTGGTACTGGGGATACTATCCCGGATACTACAGAACCTATGTACCCGTAGGTCGATCGGTCTATTCGACCCGGGTCGGCGCTGTGACAAAGAACAGCAACGCCACGAAAGCCACTTCGTCGAGAATGGCTTCCAAAACGGGACTCAGCAATCCGAACAAGGGCAAAACAGCCAATAAGGGAATCACACAGAGATTGAGGAATCCTACGGCAACTCAGAAATCCTTCCAATCCAGGAATCCGAGCAAGGCGACTAGAACGGGCGGATTCGGGTCCACCCGCAGCTCAGCCCGCAGCCGAAGCTCGGGTGGCTTCGGTAAATAGCGAGAGGAGTACAAAATGAACTTTGACTTTGCGGAACATTTCAGGGCATACATCGCTGTGGATAAGATATTCGATTATATCAGCTGGGAAGCGATTGTTTACCTCATTGCCGTATTCATCGTTTTGTGGATAGGAAAAAAGCTGAACGATTGGACAACACCCTACAGCATCGATACACAGCTCACGACTCAGGACAACAAGGCCCTTGCAGTATCCTTTTCCGGATATATGCTGGGCATTGCAGTCATTATTGTAGGAGTGCTGACAGAGGAGACGTCCATCTTCACTCAGGTTCCCGAGGATCTTACTTTCGCTCAGCGACTCGTGATTGTCGGGTACGAGCTTCTGGACACAGTCGTCTGGAGCATTATCGGGATCGGACTTCTTATTATTTCCCGGGTTATCAACGATAAACTGATTCTCAGTCGCTTTGACAACATCAAAGAGATTATTGAGGACAAGAATATCGGCACGGGAGCTGTTCAGTTCGGAACCTATATTGGAACAGCCTTTATCATCAAGGCCGTTATATTCGGGGAGGAGTCGCAATGGCTCTCGAATCTCATCAGCACGGCGGTCTTTTTTGTTCTCGCTCAGCTGGCGTTTGTGCTATTCGGCATTTTTTACCAGAAAATCACCTCCTACGATATCCATAGTGAGATAGAGAGAGATAACGCGGCAGCCGGGGTAGCCTTTGGATTGAACCTGGCGGCTATCGGAATCATATTATCCAGCGCCATCGAGAAAACCGATTCTCTCGTCATCTTTGCAATCTGGTTTGTCGAAGGAGCCATTTTATTGCTGATTAGCCGTATTCTCGTGGATAGGATCATCCTTCCGGGAGAAAAGCTCAGCAGAGAAATTCAGAGCGACAGCAATTGGGGGGCGGCTCTTATAGAGGGCAGCGCAGCGATCATAATCGCCTTCCTGTTGAACGCATCATTCGCCTGATCATGCCAGAGGTCTATACCGTCGACGAAGAGCAGAAAAAACAATTCGCCTCCGCCTATCTCCTAGAGAAGATGGTCAACACCCCTATGAGCATCCCCCTTTTCCTCGAGGGAAATGATCAGGATCTCGAGCCGATTCTGGAGTACCTGATGGCCAGGGAATCCATCGAGATAGAGGACAACCAGCGGTATGTTCCCACCGAGAAGGGACGGGAGGTGCTGCTTCGATTCATGCGCCGGTATCACGATTTCCTGAGACACTACGACATCTACTGCGCCGTCGATCTGGGGGAGGGCGAGTTCGCTTTCGAGAAGTACTTCGAGTTCGACCACGAGGATCCCGGCGACCAAGGGGCCTGGCGCCGGTATCTCAGCGAAGAGCGCTGGGAGGACCTCCGTGTGGCTGTTGCAGCATTCAAAAAACTGAATCCCGTGGAAACCGTGTTCATGAGCTTTTTGAACGAGCAACGTTTCGGGCAGACATCGGAGGGGTGGCAGTTCGACCTGCTTCTGGGATCCGTTTGGGATGAGATACTCGAAATATGCAATACGGCTCTCAATGTCGACGATCTGGGTTACGAAGATGACGATGGCTCGGAAATTACAGGGGAGGCTGTTATCAAGGATGTGATGAGCCAAGGAGCGAGACTCAACATGAAGCTCAAGAAGAGGGAGGCGGAGCTTCACGGCGATCGAGATGAGTCCTCTGCCGATGCTTCCGGCGAGCTGGAGGAATCACAGAAGGTTCGCGTTGAGGACAACGGCTACGAAGTCTACGAGTACTACTATGATCCTTACTATATCAGTCCCTGTTGGGGTACTGTGATCTTCTTTTAAATTGCTTCTTTCTAAAATGCTTCTTTCAGGCAACATCGTGTAGAGGAGGATGAATGGTGGAAGAGATAAAGATCAGGAATGAGCTGGAAACCCCGCTCGTGGAGTTTCTGCAGACCAATGATTTTTTTGTGGAGCAGATCACGGAGAGCATTCTCCGAGTCAATCGTTCCGGCGAGCTCCCAGTCTTTCTCAATGTGGCTGAACAGTCCATCTATTTCGAGGTTGATCTGGGCAATATCTCCGAAATCGCCGGCGAAGAGCTCTATTTCAAGCTGCTCGATCTCAATACGGAGATTCTTCCCGTGAGCCTTGGCATTAACAGCACGAATAGCAAAGATCCCAGACTCGTTTTAATAGAGAGCAGAGAGACGGCCCATCTCGACGAGAATGAAGTTCTATCGGTATTCGACGCGCTCGAGCTGGCCGTCGATAAGGTCGAAGAGCTTCTTTCGGGCTACATCAAGTAGGAGGGTGTCCCATGAGTATTCTGAAGAGACTATTTAAGGTAGGCGAAGCCAAAGCCAACCAGATGATCGACAAGCTGGAAAAACCCGAGTTGATGCTCGAGCAGGCCGTTAGAGACCAGGCTCAGGCGATACGGGAGGCAAAGGAAAAGGTAGCTCAGGTCATCGCCACCGAGAGGCAAACCAAAGCCCTGCTCGACCGGGAAACCGGGGGAGCCGCCGAGTGG